>NZ_JAVRCE010000014.1:0-109012 GCF_034530915.1 Nostoc sp. DedQUE09 | reverse complement strand
CCCGGTTGCCTTGTTGCGCCAGACGATATCAGATTTGCCGTCGCCGTTGAAGTCGCCTGTACCTGCAATCTGCCAGTTTTGATCAGCCACCTGGGTAATCAAGTTGTTGCTTTGCACAGAGAAGCCATTCATTTCCCAGATGGTATTTTGCCCGGTTGCCTTGTTGCGCCAGACGATATCAGATTTGCCGTCGCCGTTGAAGTCGCCTGTACCTGCAATCTGCCAGTTTTGATCAGCCACCTGGGTAATCAAGTTGTTGCTTTGCACAGAGAAGCCATTTATTTCCCAGATGGTATTCTGCCCGGTTGCCTTGTTGCGCCAGACGATATCAGATTTGCCGTCGCCGTTGAAGTCGCCTGTACCTGCAATCTGCCAGTTTTGATCAGCCACCTGGGTAATCAAGTTGTTGCTTTGCACAGAGAAGCCATTCATTTCCCAGATGGTATTCTGCCCGGTTGCCTTGTTGCGCCACAGTAGATTGGGCAAGCTCTGGGTCACACTGGTGTTGAGAGCAACGGTTGTAGCAGCGATCGCCGTTGTGCCACCATTGGTCGTCGTGTTGACGGTAACTAGTGTGGTGCTATTCGTAAATCCACCACTATAGGAGTTCTCAAGGGCGCGTACTGTTAAGCCAGAGGGAGTGCCCTTATAACCAATTGCTGGGACAAAACGCACCAGTGTGCTAGCAGAGAGCGCCAGGGCGGTGGCACCATCGGTAACTACACCGACGTTTGCCCAGGTAGTGCCGTCAATTGAGTATTGCCATCGACCTTGTGTGTTGCTGTCGGCAGTGTTGCCAACAATCGCCACACCACTCAGACTGGCACCCGTATCAGGGTCAGTAAACAGACTGCTAAATAAGCTGGTGATGGTGCTACCGCTGGGGTTGGTGGTGTTTTGTGTCACGGCTGCCAGTGTTGCATTGCCAGTCAAGCTAGGGGCATCGTTGACAGGAGTGATGTTGATCGCGATGTTCTTCGTGGCAGTGAGGCCGGGCGCAGGTGTGTTGCCGTTATCGTTGATACTGACTCCCAGAGCAACGGCGGTGTTGGAGTTCAACACTGTTTGGTAGGTGAGTTTGCTGGCTGCAATGAAGGCGTTGAGGTTGGCGATCGTACCGCTCAGGGTGAGGTTACTGGATGTGCCACCTACAGTGATTCCGCTGCTCTCAATGGCACCCAGAGTGCCTGTTGCCGCGCTAAAGGTGGCAGTGACACTGCCAGAATCGGCATCGACATCGGCAAAGGTGATGTCTGTGATGGCAGTGGTGCTGTCTTCTACGACGGTGACGCTAGCGGGAGCGGCGATCGTTGGGGCATCGTTAACTGCGGTAACGGTGACAGTGGCATTGCCAGTCAGTTGCAGGGCTGGATCGCTTTCAAGCCCACCATATTCAACAACATAACCGGAAATGGAACCAGGGTTGTTCGGTAGGTCATTCCACTTCCCGTTTAGCAGGAATTGACCATAATCTTCATCGCCTGAATTGTTTGGTTCTAGAGAATTCCAATTGTTATACCCTCCACCCACTGGAGAACCACCGTTGCCGAGTCCCTGCCAGAATTGCTGACCAGATTCAGGACCCGTGACCCAGCGCCATTGGTCTTCTACCGCCGTGTCGCTGGCTCCCAACCAGCCCTGCCCTTGAAGCTTGCTAGAGACAAAGCTGCTTTCAGCCGCAGATGTAACAGTCACTAAATAGCCCTGGAGTCCAAAATAGTTGCGAGTTGCGGCTGCATCGCTAGCCGCTGTCCAGGAAATGGAGCTGTCGGCATTGACGAATTCGTAGAAGTGACCATTATCGGGGTTTGCCAGGTTTTTGCCCAAGGCAAACTGGATGGTGCGATCGCCCACTGTGGGATTTTCACTAATATTGCTGTAGGTTACTTGTCGTAGTGCCTCCTGGTAAATCGCAGCCGATGCGACACCCGTGAAGGACAGAATGCCCGTAGTGGTATTGTAACTCCAAGTCAAGTCATTGATCGTGCCACTGGTAGCGCTTTGTCCTGCAATGCCAAGTCGATCGTTTATATCAAAGTTAGTGCCAATCGAGACACTAGCTCCGTCGAGATTTTCACTGTCAGGGTCAGTCACGGTCAAGTTAGGGGCAACCAAGCCAGCGGTAGCATTCTCTGTATAGCTGCTGGTGTCAGAAACAGTGAGAGTATATTTCAGGGTTCCTTGATAGTTGTTTAGAACATCAGCACTGAAAATTGGGGAGCTTTCAATTGTTCCTGTTGCAACTTCCAAATTCCAGTCGCCGCCTAGAGAACTATTGCCCGTCAGGTCATCGGAGGCGGCAACATCGGTTCCTGTAATCTGACTGATGTTTTGGACAAACGTCTGACCGAGTTGGCCTTGGGCAACGTTACAGCCATAAAACAAAATATCCGCATCGTTTGTCAGTGCTTTGCTCCAGGTCTTTAGCTGATCTGCGTACTGAGGCAGATCGGTCAGGTTAAGGGCGCTGCTACCAAAATCCACTCCCCCCGCTTCCCCGTGGGAAACGATATGCAAACTGGCGATGTTTTGCCGCCCCAGCAGGGTGTTGGTAATCTGGGTAACAGCATCCTGCCCCGGTTCAAGCACATGGATCTCTGTGCCCGTAGTCACACCCGCCAGCAACTGCTCATAGTCCGTCACTGACTTATCGACAAACAAGAGAGATTGGTTGGATCGTCCCAGTCCCGTTAAAGAAGTTGTCAAACTGCCTTCGTCCAAGACAGGCGCAAGGCAGTTTTTAGACAGCACATCCGTAGAAGACGTACCCAACTGGGGAAGCTCAAAAGACATTGTGTTTATTTCCAGGAAGAAAACAGAAGACAACATCATAACTACATAATACACAGATAATAACCGTGTAAAATTAAAATAATATTACTTTCATATAGCAGTGATTACGCTTAAATAATTATGCTTATTATATATAAGTATAAATTTAACTAGTATACTGAATATATGGGGTAAGAATAATGATGTGTATTAAGATGATGCGTAAGCGTAGCCAGACTTAATACAGCAATAAGGTTCGGTTAAAGCAAAAACCAGATAAACTGAGGGTTATTACTCAAGTACACTGAGCTTGAATGCAACTTCAAGAATTCTCATTGATCTCACCTGTAGTTAAATCAGGTACGGTACTCAAAGCCTTAGAAACAGCTATCCCAAAAGAGGCAATTGAAGAAGCGATGCCTTCTCTACGAGACGCTACGCGAACGGCAAGCCGCTTCGCATCTACGCAGATATACACAGTAATAAAGAACGGAAACCAGCTTTACCGTCATATTTTCTCAAATAAAAGGAATAACAATGGGAATCTATCGTTTCTTGTTATCAATCTTTGTTGCCATAAGTCATGCAGGAGTGCTTATAAACGGCTTAAACCCCGGAGTGATAGCTGTAATATCATTCTTGATTATAAGTGGATATGTAATGACAGCCTTGATATATAAAAATTATTTTGATCCTAAAAAAATTGCTTGGTTCTATCTTGATAGGATTTTTAGAATCTATCCGCAGTATTTATTTAACATAATAACAGTTTTAATTATTTATTATAATTTTGGATTAAACTCACATTATCTCAGTCAACCTTCACAAATTGGATTATTACAAAATCTTTTGATAATACCTATGGGATTTTATATGATTCCTTGGGTAGGAGAGAAATTTATGATTATTCCTCCAGCATGGTCGCTAGGTCTTGAAGGATGTTTTTATATATTAATTCCATTTATATTAATATATAAGCTAGAAAAAATTTTTTTTTGGTTATCCTATATAATTTTTTTTATGGCTTATTTGGGAATTATTCACACAGATTATTTTGGTTATAGATTAATATTTGGAACAATATTTATCTTTATTTGCGGTAGCTTTTTATATAAAAACAATAATATTAATACAAATCAGCCAGTCAAGTTTACATTAATTTTTTCTTGCTTATTATTAGCAGCAACTTTTTTAGATTCCCGTTTGATATTACCCTTTAATAGAGAAGTTTTAACAGGATTAATATTAGGAATTATGTTTATACATCTGTTAATAAAAACTAAAAGAACATATTTAGATGATTTTTTTGGTAATCTATCTTACGGATTATTTTTATCTCATTATTTAGTTATTTTTGAGTTTGAGCAATTAGAGATACGCTGGAATTTTCAGTGGATATTGGTAATGCTATTAACTTCTATATTTCTTTCAGGAATAGGTTTTTTTTGTTTTGAGAAGCCAGTAATTGCTTTACGTAAAAAAATTAGAAAACAACACAATTAAAGGATGTTGATAGACGGAAAACTTCTTTTGATTATACCTATCTAGTAAAGGATAATTTTTTATTACTAATTAGGTTCACTCTCATCAGTTGATACTGATTGGGATTGTACAGGATTATTAGAGGATGAATTACTGAGATTGTTAATGCTTATTGCCATATATTTTCAACAAGGTAGGCAATTAACTTGTATAAAAATATACAAAGAGGATTTATAATTAACAGTAAAAATACAGGTTCTTGATCTAGTATGACAAGCGGGAATAAAAGAGCAAAATCCACCTCATTTCCCTTGCAGAAAAGCTTTACCAGTAAGCATTAGCTTTAGAAAAACAACTACAATTTACAGAAGCGATCGCCCAACAATATCCTGCTTGGTATCAGTTGGGGGTAATTACGAACAATTAAGGACAAACTAACCAAGCTGTTCTAGTTTAAAAACAGGCATTGACAATTCAACATAAATATGAGTATGCACATAAGAATTTAGGTATAGCTAAGTGCTGAGTTCTGAGTGCTGAGTGCTGAGTAAAAATCCAGTTTTTTCAAGACTTTGAGCAATCAACACTGTCCTAATCTGTGTGACTACGGCTATATTATCCAAGTAGCTGAGAACAATTTAGAAAAAGCGATCGCTTGTTTTCAATGTGCAATTCTCAGCAATCCCTAAAATCTAAAATCATCAAGTGCGATCGCTACGACGGGCTATTCGGTGTCACACTGCTAAACTACCCCATACCTTCCATAACTGGATGGAAGAAGAAGGCGAACCCCAATACTGTATAGGCAGCTAATAACAAAGTGCCTTCGAGCCAATTGGACTTACCATCAGAACTGATACTGTTTGCAATCAGCACTGACACAACCACAGCTACTAATTCAAAAGGTTTGAAATCCAAATCCATTGGTTTACCTAATACCCGCCCTGCTATCACCAACACAGGTGCAACAAATAGGGCAATCTGCATACTTGATCCCACAGCTACCGAAAGGGAAAGATCCATCTTATTTTTCATTGCCACGGTGACTGCTGTAGCGTGTTCAGCCGCGTTACCGACGATGGGAACCAATATCACCCCTGTAAACAGCGCCGTCAAACCTAGCTGAGATGTGGCCACTTCTAGAGAATCTACTAGCATTTCTGACTCAATTGCCACTAGTAAAGTACATACTAGCAACACGCCAACCCACAAAATCATATTTGGTTTCGCGTGAGGGGTTTCCTCTTCTTCTGTCTCCGCTACACCCACATCATACAAATAGGAGTGGGTTTTCATCGAAAATAGTAGCGTTAGGGCATAAACCAAAATTAAAACTACGGCAACAGCAATAGAAAGATTTTGCAGTGTTTGTTCGTTAATTCCTTGAGAAGTATAATTCATTGCTGTTGGCATCAAAATGGCAATCACTGCCAAATTCATCGAAGCAGCATTCACTCGCGCCACGATTGGCTGAAATGTCTGTTCTTTGTAGCGCAGTCCTCCCAAAAGCATGGAAAAACCCATCACCAGTAGTAAGTTGCTAATAATCGATCCCGTGATACTAGCTTTGACTACATCTACTAACCCAGCGTTCAACGCTACTAGGGCGATGATTAATTCTGTAGCATTGCCAAAGGTGGCGTTTAACAAGCCCCCCAGCGATGGCCCAACCACCACGGCAATTTCTTCTGTCGCTGTACCCATCCAAGCTGCTAAGGGCAGAATTGCTAATCCAGCTGTAATGAAAACTGTCAATTCTCCCCATTCCAGAAAGTGAGCTGCTACAGAAACCGGGATAAACAGTAGTAAAGCGAAAAGAATAATGTTTTTGGTTGACATTTGTTGTCTTAAGTTGAGGGTATCATTCACAGCGAGCAATCCTAAGTTTCAAATTTGGAGTGTTGAATTAACAATTACTTTCACTCAGCACACCCATAGGATACTCTCAACCGCCTGTAGAGCAATTCAGAAATTGTACTGTTTTCTATTCAACGCTGCGGATGTTGTGTAAAGTAAAATTGCGATATAATGAGTTCTTGTAATCTTTTGTTGCAAAACTATGAATTTGAGCCAAAATATTACATCAAAAATGGGGTTTAATATATTAAAAGACAATTAAAATTTTGATTGGCGCTAAAGAAGAAAAAACCCCTAACTGAGGCTTTGTTCAATGGCTAATTATTTTAAGCCTTCAGGGAAAGGGCTGTGCGATAACGCAGATTTCCCACTACAATAAGACCGCTTTGTCAAAAATTTGGTTGGGTTTCATAGTTGTTGTTTATACCGGATTTTGTGTGCAAACTATTGTAGAAAGGTTTACGCACAATATTTTCGGTGCAACTGCAAGTTTTTTGTTTTGGATAAATATACATGACTTCTGCTGCTGAAATGCCAGCTAGCTCTGGCTCAACGTTAACATTACATTCAGATCCCAATAACACCAAAGAAACTGATCCCCTGAGAAAGGCTAATGGTGTTTATGTGACGGTGCATGGTCATTTTTACCAGCCACCAAGGGAAAACCCTTATCTGGACGCAATTGAACGCCAACCGAGCGCTGCACCTTTCCATGACTGGAATGAGCGGATTCATTGGGAATGCTATCGTCCAAACGCCTTTGCCAGAGTCTTAAATGACCAAGGCGAAGTGGTGGGGATCGTCAATAATTATGAGTATTTCAGTTTTAATATTGGCCCAACGCTGATGTCGTGGCTAGAACGCTACGATGTGGAAGTTTATCAGCGCATTTTAGAGGCGGATGCCAAGAGTAGCCAACGCTTGCATGGTCACGGTAATGCGATCGCGCAAGTATACAATCACATCATCATGCCTCTGGCGAATGAACGCGACAAATATACCCAAATTCGCTGGGGTAAAGAAGACTTCCGCTCCCGCTTTGGCCGCGATCCCGAAGGGATGTGGCTAGCAGAAACTGCTGTAGACTACGCAACCTTAGAAGCTCTTGTGGCTGAAGGTATTCGCTTCATTGTCCTGGCACCGTCTCAAGCATTGCGTTGCCGTCCCCTTCCGACTCCAGATCGTCCCCATCCTGAATGGATCGAAGTTGGCGGTAGTCAGATTGACTCTACCCGTCCCTATCGTTGTTATTTGAAGCCCACACTAGACACTTCATCTTCACCTCTAAGTGCGATCGCCACTAGCCCCAACGATGCTAGTACAGAAGAATTACCCTACATTGATATCTTCTTCTATGATGGGCCGATATCGCGGGACATGGGTTTTAGTGATGTCGTTTATAATTCCAGTCACTTTGCCGGACGTATCGGTTCAGCAGTGCGTGGGGATCATCGTCTGGCACAGTTAATTTCTGTGGCGACAGATGGGGAAACCTTTGGACACCACAAAAAGGGAACAGAGAAAACTTTAGCCTACGCCTTTACCAAAGAGTTTCCGCAACAGGGTTGGACGGTAACGAACTTTGCCCACTACCTCAGCTTAAATTCTCCCAGTTGGGAAGTGGAATTAAAGTCAGTCACAGCCTGGAGTTGCGCCCACGGTGTCGGCAGATGGGAGGATGACTGCGGTTGCGGTGGGGAAGGCTCAGTTTGGCATCAGAAATGGCGTCGTCCACTGCGGGATGCCCTAAATTGGCTGCGGGATCAGCTAACTGAAGTGTATGCAGAACATGGTAGACAGTTATTTCGCGATCCCTGGCTAGCGCGAGATGAATATATCCAAGTAATGCGCGATCGCTCTGCTACCAATGTCAACCGTTTCCTCGCCCGTCATCAAACCCACAAACTAACCGCAGCCGAACAAGTAGACGCCCTACGCCTATTGGAAATGCAGCGTCACGCTTTGTTGATGTTCACTAGTTGCGGTTGGTTTTTTGAAGAAATTTCTCGTCCAGAGGGGACACAAATTCTGCGCTATGCCGCCCGTGCTTTGGAATTGGCAGGGGAAGTGGCTGGCGTGCAACTGGAAAAAGGCTTTGTCAAACATCTTGGTTTAGCCCCCAGTAATGTCGATCAGTTCAAACACGGTGCAGAAATTTATCGGCAACTCGTCTTAACTGCTCAACTTGGCTTTAAGCAAGTAGCAGCCCATTACGCTATTACTTCCCTGTTTACCAATCAGAAACCAGCAGAAACGCACAATTCTCTACCGAGAAAAGATGCTGCTGACAAACAGTCTCAGCGTTACCAGAAGCGGGTTTATTGCTATGGTGCCAATGAGCTAGATTACCAACTGCAACGGATGGGATCGCTAACTCTGGCTGTGGGAAATTTAAAGCTGGTATCAGAGATTACTTGGGAAAGTGAGCATTTGGTATTTGCGGTTCTACATTTGGGAGGCTGGGATTTCCACTGCTGCATTCAACAATTTACTGGGCGGCGT
Organism: Nostoc sp. DedQUE09; assembly: GCF_034530915.1. Lineage (NCBI taxonomy): Bacteria > Bacillati > Cyanobacteriota > Cyanophyceae > Nostocales > Nostocaceae > Nostoc > Nostoc sp. DedQUE09. Next base: position 100,399 of record NZ_JAVRCE010000014.1, on the reverse strand, counting down.
GACTACAGCAAATTAAAAGAAAAGCTGTTTGGGGCGCTAAAACAAGCAAGTGCGGCTCATACGATCTTGGCAATGACACAGCTATTTGGGGAAGAAGCTTTTAACTTGCAAAATCTATTTGCTGAAGAACGCCACCGGATTATGCGGCTGTTGAGTCAGGAAACACTGGCACGTTTAGGACAGTTGTATACTCAAGCTTACCGTGATAATTACGGTGTGCTAATGGCGTTTCATCGCGATGAAATTGCAGTACCGCAAGAATTGCAGGTGGCAGCAGATATTGCTTTAGGGCATCGCTGTTTGATGACATTGCGATCGCTTGAGCAAGATATTGCCGATCCCCAAAAGAGTTGGAATCACATCTTGGAATTAGAGGCGATCGCTACTGAAGCAAAACATCTGCGTTGTCGACTGAATATTCCCGACGGAAAGCAGATGTTAGAACAGTTAATTGCGCGATCGCTCTGGCAATTGTTGCATGATGCCAATGGTAGTTTTAATGCAGATATCCAACTATTGGAACGATTGATTGATGTCGGGGATCAATTAAATATTGATATTTCCCTACAGCGATCGCAGGAACTATATTTTAGTTGTCTGCACAGTCAGATAGCGCCAGTATGTATCACTAGCCTTGGTAAGGAAGCAGATAATCAGTGTCTTCAGTTGCTCAAGTTGGGTAAAAAATTAGCCGTTGATGTTAGCTCGATCTCAAATCAGTTGAGATAGATGTCAATACTTTTCGGATAAACCCAATAATCTCTCTTTTTGTCTGGGCAATGGGGAAAGGTAAATTCAAACCCTTTCCTCTTTCCCCCAAAACCTGAAAAGTATTGGGATAGATGTAGGAACTCACAGTGATACCAATACGGTTCGGTTAAAGGGGAAAGGGGAAAGGGGAAAGGTTTTGAATACATCCTTTACCCTTTCCCCAGACCACAAGGAAAGTGAAAAATGCTTATCCGAACCGTATTGACAGTGATACATTAGTATCAACTTAAAAAACCTCGTTCCCGGCTAAAGACTATTGGTGACAGATGAAAGCGATGTCTACGATGGGCTACGCCTACGCCAAAATGTCAAATGGGGTGTGGAGATAAGTCCAAAGTGTCTTGCTGTTGAGATTTGGGTTGATATTTAACAACGCCCAAATCTTGATTTTTGGAAGAAGTAAGATAAGTAATAAGATCGTTTCAAAGGTCTTGATTATAGGCGTGATTAAAGTAAGAAAACGAGCAAAATAACATCTCAATCGAAATTTTTTCAGCTTCAATCTCGAATTCATTAGCAACTGTATCAGCCACATCAATTAAAACAGCATAAAATAGCAAAGTTGCCCAAATTTGCAGCTCATCTAATTTAGCTATGGATAATAGACTTCTTGCAAAAGTCGGGGTAAAGGGGAAGGGGAAAAGGGTAAAGAAACTCAAAATCCTTTCCCTTTAACATGCACCCTTTTCCCTAAGAGTGCAAAAATATATTTTTGCAAGAGACTCCATGAGCTACGCTCACAAGGAACAATGAAAATGTCTTTTACTCCTGCCTCCTACCTCCTGCCTTCTGCCTTATTTTCAAGGCAGGTCTAATAATTATATGATTCAGGTTCTCAGTTGTTTTATTGACAATACATTAGATTCTTCTGATTCCTTATGTTAAGCCTGATTGAGATGCTCTTACCCTGAGATACAATCATGAATTTATCTGGAAGCTATCGAACTAGATTCATGCAAGTGATATTTGCTATCTTTTAGGGTATTTTGTCACTTTCAAGAAACAATAATGAAAGCAAGATTCTGAGACTTTAATTTAATTAAGGTTTGAGACTTTACTTACACGATATCTGGGTTGGACTACGCCCACTTAAAGCGAGATAATTTGAGCAGAGGACAGGCAACGTTATACATTAATAAGTGTATCTGCAATACCGGACTTGTTCTGGCTTAGTCTCAATAGCAAAGGTTTGGAGATGTTTACTTTATCAGAAACTTCTATCCTGGCGGCAATCCTACTGGTAGCTTTAGGCATTTTGGGCTGGGGCTTTTATCGCGCCAGACCTTTTGGTAAACTGGGAATCTTAGCCTGGTTACAGTCGGTGGTGTTGATGACTCCCTGGCTCCTGTTTTTTGGATTGTTTGCCGCAGGGATTTACATCAATATAGCGGGTATATTGTTCTTAGTGGTGACATCGGCCGGATTGTACGTTTATTTGGGCAGACAGTTACGCGCAGCTGGGCAAGATACCATCCTCAAGCAACGCGCCACAGAAAGACTCGCTGCGGCTTCCTCACTTGAAGCAAATTCCCCACAACCAACAGCAGCAGAACTGAAACCGGAGATCCCACCGATACCGGAAGATGACTTGAATTTAGTTAAAGGTATTTTCGGTATCGATACATTTTTTGCTACAGAAACGATCGCTTACCAAGATGGAGCCATTTTCAAAGGCAATTTGCGGGGAGAACCAGAAGAGACTCACAACCGTCTAACTGCAAGTTTACGACAACGCCTTGGCGATCAATATCGTCTGTTTTTAGTGGAAAATACAGACGGTAAACCAGTGGTAATTGTCCTGCCGAGTCGCAACGATCCCCGGCCGATGTTGTTATCGCAAAAAGCTTTTGCAGGTATTCTGTTGATAGCGACCATTGCCACAAGTTTAGAAGCTGCGGGATTACTGCTGAATTTTGATTTCTTTGGCAATCCAGGGCGGTTTCAAGAAGCTTTGCCCATAGGCGCTGGGATATTTGCGATTTTAGTAGCTCACGAAATCGGTCATTGGTTACTTGCTCGGCGTCACCAAATCCGTCTTAGCTGGCCTTTCTTTCTGCCGGCTGTGCAAATTGGTTCTTTCGGTGCAATTACCCGCTTTGAGTCTCTATTGCCCAACCGCAAGGTATTATTTGATATCGCCTTGGCAGGGCCAGCCGCAGGTGGGATTGTTTCTTTGTTAATGCTGGTGACAGGCTTGGTGCTTTCTGTCCCAGGTAGTTTATTTCAATTGCCAAATCAGTTTTTCCAAGGGTCGATTTTGGTGGGAAGTTTGGCGCGAGTTGTCCTTGGTTCGGCTTTGCAGTCGTCGTTGGTAAGTGTTCATCCCTTAGTGATAATTGGTTGGCTGGGGTTAGTAATTAATGCTTTGAACTTAATGCCAGCCGGACAACTCGATGGTGGGCGCATTGTCCAGGCGATTTATGGACGTAAAACAGCAGGACGAGCAACGATCGCAACCTTAATTTTACTGGTATTAGTATCTCTTGGTAATACTCTTGCCATGTACTGGGCGATCGTGATTTTCTTTTTGCAGCGAGATCAAGAACGCCCTAGCTTGAATGAAGTCACTGAACCTGATGATGCTAGAGCCGCTTTGGGTCTTTTGGCTCTATTCTTGATGATTACCACGCTTCTACCCCTAACTCCCGGTTTGGCTGGGCGCTTGGGAATAGGATAGAGAGTGCTGAGTGAGGAGTTAGGAGTTTAAAGAACTTTGTCTATCTCCTCACTCCCTACATTTCTACGGTTTCCAGCCTGCTAGCAAATTTGGGTAAGCCGTTGGTGTAGGGAAAATTTTCTGAAAGGCAGTTTGACGCTCTTGAGGCTTTTCTTTACTCATGTTCCAGAGGGTTTCATAGAAAAAGAAAGAGACTCCAGCAAAATTGCGATCGCGTACTTTTTGCACTTGTGTCTGAATCTGCTGCATCGGCACGGATCTATTTTTCAACCCAGCCAAAATGCCCACACTCACTGGAATATGCCTCTTTGCCGCTTTCACTTCTGGGTACTCTAATTCGCTGATAAAAACATTCAAATCATCGCGATATATCTGCAAAACTAAGTCTTCAATAATTCCCATTCGTTCCCACTTCTGCCAGTCTGCTAAAAAAAAGTCATAAGAAAAACGTTGAGGATTAGGAGCAACAGAAACCAGGCAATTTTTTTTAGTAGCTTTAATGGCTGTAAATACCCGCTTCATAAACTCGGTGATTTTGTTAGCTCTCCAGCGCACCCATTCTGGATCTTTAAAGTTTTTGGAAGGAGCTTTACCACGGTGTTCTTTCTTGTAAAGTGCCACCGTATAAGCATCGTATCCTAATTCTGATGGTAAGCCAAAATGGTCATCAAATTGAATACCATCGATATTGTAGTTTCTAACAATTTCAACGATTAAATCTTGGATAAACTGTTGTACTTCTGGACGAAAGGGATTTAGCCAAACGCGATTATGTGTCCCTTCTTTGACAATTTGAGTCCCATTACTGCGACTGGTGAGCCATTGGGGACGATTTTTAGCTAATAGAGAATCCGCTGGTGCCATGAAGCCAAATTCAAACCAGGGAATCACTGTTAATCCTTTTTGATGTCCCACATCGACAATTTCTTTCAGGATATCTCGCCCTTTGAGTCCGGGAGTAGGATCGAGCGATCGCCCGATAACTTTTTGGGCAACTTTGCTAGGATACAATGTATATCCCCAATTCCAAACCGCCGGATATATAGTGTTAAAATTGAGTTCGTCAAGGCGTTGCAAAGATCCCTTGAGGCGATCGCGCTCAAATAACACATCACTATCAATATTGGTTAACCACACCCCCCTTAACTCAGATTTTGGCGTTGACGGCAGATTAATTTGAGCGTTCAAGGGGAACGACAACATCATTGTAGCGATCGCGCTTAAGGTCAGCATAACGATAAACAAAAGAGATTTTCTACTTTGGCGAATATTCCACCAAGAAGAAAACTCAACACACCACTCTACAAACCTTTTCATCATTATTTAAAATGTCTGTGTCAGTGAAGGAAACATTGGGATAACTAATATTAATGCTTAACCTTTGTTTCCTGCTCTAAAAACAGATTGCCAATATCAAATAAAAGTTGCATAGTACCTCCATAGCCAACCTTAGTGAACTGACCATAGTCTAAGCGGTCAAAAATGGGAATCCCTTGGCGGTAGAGAGGAATTTTTAAGCGTTGAGCGATCGCCACTCCATGAGAGTTGGTAATTAGTAAATCAGACCCAACCGCCAATTGCTCAAAGTCTTCCAAATCGCCGATGGTGACGCTATGAATCGGGAGTTTTTCTAGTAGAGGAAAGCGTGTTGTTGTCACCGCTGAGTGAATCTGCACACCTAGCGATCGCAAAAAAGAAACTGTTGACCAAAGCAAATCTGGTTCTAGCGCCAAAGAAACTCGCTTGCAACCAAAGTAAAAGTGATTTTCCAAGATCACATGTTTTAACTGACGGCGTTGATGGCGGTATTTATCCGGTACGCTGACACCACTGATATCTGCTAATGCTTGCAAGAATTTATCTACTGCTCTATAGAACCATCTAGTACGCCAGAAAGGTCAGGTACAAAAATAGGTACAAGTCCAAAGGCTAAAACCGCACCTACAGTTTGGCTTTGCTTTAGGGGATTAACTGCAATTGATGTATTCGTAACGCTAATAATCGCCATTAGATCGCTTAAAACAATTTGCCAATAGAGCTAAAATTACTGTCAGTTCTCCTATTGACAAAGGTATACCGTGGGTACTCAGCATCGATAATGTCTTACCTGAAGGGGACTTACCCAATACCTGATAGATATAGCAGAAAAATCGCGATCGCCCTTCGGCGTGAATATTGGCGATCGCGCCGAAATCCCAAACCACGGCAAGCTGTTTAAGTGCTTTATATCTGCTTATTTACCTGATTGGAAGGATAGGAATGAAAATAAAAACAACTTGAGCTAGAAAGAGCCATATTCATTGGGATCTAATCCTTGCGGTTCCGGTTGGGAGATGTTGGGGAAATATTTTGGAGTAAAACTGGGGTAATGTAAAAGGGTCAAGATGTTTACAAAGCAGCCGTGTTAAACAAAAATTATGTCGTCCGATCAAAGTAGAACGACAATGGTCTTTTAAATAAGCATTAGCTTCTATAATTGCCATTTGACACACGGGTGTAGATCCGTTAGACGGATTTTGCGCTCCTTTGTACCCTATATTGTCAAGTTAGGCGCTTATATCTTGCATATAGATAACTTTTACCCTCGCGACTGGAGAGCAAAATCTTGGGCATAGAATTACGCAGTTTCGTATTTCTCGACAACCTGCAACCTCAACATGCAGCATATATGGGAACAGTAGCCCAAGGCTTCTTACCATTACCAGGAGATACATCACTGTGGATTGAAATCTCTCCTGGTATCGAAATTAATAAGATTACAGATATAGCCCTGAAATCTGCCTCTGTCCGTCCGGGAGTACAGGTAGTTGAACGACTATACGGACTATTGGAAGTTCATTCTAGCTCCCAAGGCGAAACCAGAGCTGCTGGTCAAGCTATTTTGGCGGCACTGGGAGTCAAAAGAGAGGAATGTCTGAAACCGCGTGTTATTTCTAGTCAGATTATCCGCAACATCGATGCTTATCAAACACAACTGATTAATCGCACGCGCCGGGGACAGCTACTACTAGCAGGTCAAACGCTGTATGTATTAGAAGTGGAGCCTGCTGCTTACGCCGCACTGGCTGCCAATGAAGCGGAGAAAGCAGCGAGGATTAACATTTTAGAAGTTCAAGCTGTAGGTAGTTTTGGACGACTTTACTTAGGTGGACAAGAACAGGATATTCTAGCAGGAGCAGCGGGAGCATTAACGGCTATTGAAAGTGTCGCTGGTCGGGTAAATTCTCTGGGTGGGCGTCAGGAGTAAAGGAGAGAAAATGGCAAATCGAGAGCATCTAACTTTACTCAAAGCAGGTGCAGTTAAATGGATTGAGTGGAGAAAGAAAAATCCCCAGATTGAACCAGACCTCAGCGCTGCGAATCTACATGGCGATAACCTTAGAGGTGCAAACCTCCAGGGGGTAAACCTGAGAAGAGTCGATTTGGGTAATGCTTTACTCGTGCGAGCAAATCTTAGTGGTGCTGACCTCAGTAGTGCCAACCTCTACAAAGCCCTCCTGAATGAAGCTAACCTGAGTGCGGCTAACTTTAGTGTTGCTAACTTGAGTGGCGCTATACTTACTCAGGCAGATTTGAGTCATGCCAATTTGATTGGATCTGACTTAAGTCAAGCGGATCTTAGGGGTGCTGCGATCGCATCTGCTAATCTAATTGGTACTGACTTAAAAGGCGCTAACTTGAGAGATGCCGATTTAGGTGCAGCAAAGTTGATGCGGGCTAACCTCTCTTTTGCCAACCTCATTGAAGCTAACTTGATTGCGGCTGACCTCAGCGAGGCGAGTTTGTACGAAGCAGAAGTTTTAGGGGCTTATCTTTACAAAGCTGATCTATATAAAGCTAATCTGACCAAGGCTCACCTAAGTGGTGCATACTTGTTGCGGGCTAACCTAAGTGAAGCTGATTTGAGTCAAGCTGACTTGAGTTGGACTAACCTGAAAGACGCGAATTTGGCAGGGGCGAATCTTAGAGGAACTAACCTTAGAGGAGCCGACATTCGGGGAGCTAACCTCAGCGGCGTAAATTTTCAAGAAACAATTATGCCTAACACTTTAACAAAATATTAGTTTACAAGAACAAGGAATTGACGTTTAGGGACTTCCAGTAAAAAAATATTCCATCCCTGTGGGACGCTTTGCGAACGTAGGGGCGCAAGGCCTTGCGCCCCTACCGCGTGGTCTATTTACCTGAAAATAGCTGTATAGCCGTAGTCACATAGGTTAGGACAATGTTGATTGCTCAAAGGCTTGAAACGACTGGGTTTTTGTTCAGCACGGGCTAAACGCCCCGCTACCGCTAACAGCACTCAGCACTCAGCACTTTGCTATAATACCAGCTGAATAGTTCTTTCACGTTAAGTTGACCCCAATAAGCATGTTCCCTACTCACTAAGTTGCAATCTGCTATATATTTAAACAGTAGCGCGACTCCAACTTAGGTCGATTAAATCTAAGACGTAATCCACAGAGTTATCTATATAATCTTCTGATTTTTCATCATCAATTATACACAATTTACCGCCAGTAATATAAATTTTAGCTGATTCTTGGTAGTAAGCTTTGTGTCTACTGATCCATCCTGGCTTTTCACCAGTTGTTTCTACCTTTTCTATTTCAAATGTGTGGATATGTAATCTATAAACTGGGGTTTCATTATAGATTCTTGTACCGCCATATCCTAAACTGCCAATGATATATATATATTCTCCAACTAATGTAGCTGAATGAAAATCAGTTGGTGGGAAAATATATTGGGGATAACCAAAAATCTGAAAATTACCATCACCTTGATAAACTACAACATCGTTATATATATAAAAATTAGAGTCGTAGTAGTCTTCATGTTCGCCAGCAATTTCTATAATTCTGCCATCTGGTAATTGTGTAATTGTTCTGCCAAATCTGTCATAGCACCATACTTTATATTGCCGATTTTCTGTATCTTTAAAAGTATTTTGTGCGTCATAAGCAGAACAACCTTCATAAATCATCATCTGCCAAAAAGGTATTTTCATCAATTCTGGATTGGTTTTGCCAAAACGCGGATGTTTGCCAGCAAAATATTGCTCTGGTGATAATTCTGATAGTGAAAATTTGCTGTTGGCAATTCCGGTGAGCGATCGCCGCATATCATTGTTAATATCGCTCACATCTTCACCAGCTGCAATTAACATTTTGACGATTTCCTTGTTTGTCGTTATCTTAATGGCTTTGTCATTGCAATGATTGATTATGCTGGGGTTTGCGCCAGCTTCTAGTAAAATTCTGACGCAATCAGTAGCACCATACTCTGCTGCGATTATTAACGCAGTGTTACCAAAATCATCAGTGGCTTCAATATCCAATCCCTCTGCAATTAGCCACTCTAGGATTTCCAGCCTATTGTCTTCTATTGCATACATTAACGGCGTTTTTCCGCAACTTCCCGTATCGTTGTGATTTGCTCCCGCAGCTAGGAGTAATTTGGCTTTAGCTAGTTCACCTACCTGAATACTCAATAACCACGGGGTTCTATACCAACAATCACGCACATCTCGATCTGCTCCTTGCTCTAGCAATAACTTTACTTGCTCTAAGCTGCCAAAAACTATAGCGTGCATTAATTCTGTCCATCCCAGTTGCTCTGGGTTAGCACCGGCGTTCAATAATAATTTGACAGCATCAAATCTGCCAATATGAGCAGCTACTTTGATTGCAGATTCACCATAGCGACTAACGCCATTGACAGGAGCACCTCTAGAGATGAGTAAATTTAAAGTTGATATTAAGTTTTTATCCTGCAAGATATCTCGACCATGCATAGCATTAATTAAGACATCATATCCGTCTGGGCTTTGATAATTAATATCTGCTCCAGCATCTAGAATCAATTGAATTTTATCCAGATTTCCTGACTGCACTGCCAAACCAAGTACGGTGTTTTGCTCTACAACAGCATTCACATTTGCGCCATGTTCTAATAGGAAGTGAATCATATCCATACCTACTGTAGGGCTACTAACCGCATACATTAATGGTGTTTGCAACGAATCCTTTTCTATGCAATCAATATCAACACCATTGGCTAGTTTACGTGCGATTCCTGCCATATTGCCCTGTTGTACATAAATATGAATTTTTTGCATAAATTTTCTGAGTTAAATTCTGATATAAATTATCGGCGTTAGATATTTTGCAAAAGTAACTTTTGCAAGATGTTGAGGAAAGATTAAAGGATAAGGGAAAATTCCATACGTTTACCCTTTACCCCTTGTCCTTTACCCCACAATGCCAATAAGTCTAATACCAATTTGCAATTCGCAATGGGCTAACGCCCCGCTTTGCTAACGCAATTCGCAATTACAAAACTTAGATACACCAAAGCTTTTAGGGTTTACATCTGTATCATATTTTTCGTGAAATGGTATAAGCTATTGCACTTTACGCTCTTGGCATTTACAGCAATCGAAGTATAGGTTAGGACAGTGTTGATTGCTCAAAGTCTTGAAGCAACTGGGTTTATACTCAGCACTTAGCACTCAGCACTCAGCACTTTCTATACACTGCGGATTTATGCGTGGTGCAAAACCCAAAAAAAAGGGATAAGCCTAAAGCCTATCCCTAAAAAATCAATTAATTAATGTATCAAGTTCCTGAAGTCCAAGAATTGATGTACTCAATTTGATCGGCTGTTAAACTATCAATCGTGATACCAATAGCCTGCAACTTCAACCGAGCAATTTCTTGATCGACTTCAAGAGGAATTGAGTGCAAACCAGGTTGCAACTTACCTTTATTCTTCACCAGGAATTCACAAGCCAAAGCTTGGTTGGCAAAACTCATATCCATTACAGCGCTGGGGTGTCCTTCAGCCGCAGCTAGGTTAATCAAGCGTCCTTGTCCGAGAACGACAACTGATTTACCATTTTTCAACTTGTACTCTTCGGTGAAAGGACGAACTTCTTTGATTTCCTTAGCTTGTGCAGCCAAGTATTTCAAATCAAGTTCCAAGTCAAAGTGACCGGAGTTACAAACGATCGCACCGTCTTTCATGACATCGAAGTGTTCGCCGCGAACGACGTGCTTGTTACCTGTCACAGTGATAAAGATATCACCTTGGGGTGCAGCTTCTGCCATTGGCAGGACGCGGAAGCCATCCATTACGGCTTCAATTGCCTTGATGGGGTCGATTTCGGTGACGATGACGTTAGCACCCATGCCACGGGCGCGGAGGGCTGTACCTTTACCACACCAGCCATAACCGACGACGACAACGTTCTTCCCAGCCAACAAAATGTTTGTGGCGCGGATAATGCCATCTAGGGTTGATTGCCCAGTACCATAGCGATTATCAAAGAAGTGCTTGGTGTCCGCATCGTTGACGTTGACTGCGGGGAAGGTGAGAACGCCTTCTCTAAACATGGCGCGTAACCGAACGATCCCAGTTGTGGTTTCTTCGGTGCTACCAATCAAATCAGCAATTTGGTGTTGGCGTTCTTGTACCAAAGTTGCAACTACATCACTACCGTCATCAACAATAATGTTGGGGCGATGATCTAAAGCTATTTGGACGTGGCGGTTATAAGTTGCGTTATCTTCGCCTTTTTGAGCAAAGACGGGAATTTCATGATCGACGACGAGGCTAGCTGCTACGTCATCTTGAGTTGATAAGGGATTGCTAGCAATTAAAAGCGCGTCTGCACCACCGGCTTTCAGAGCGATCGCCAAATGTGCTGTTTCGGTTGTAATGTGGGCACAAGCTACAAGGCGTAAACCAGCGAAGGGCTTTTCGGTTGCAAAGCGATCGCGGATTTGCTTCAAAACTGGCATTTCTCGTCCAGCCCATTCAATGCGCTGTCTTCCCAAGGCAGCTAGGCCGAGGTCTTTAACCTCGTGCTTTAATCGGGGAGAAGTTGCGGTCATCAAAAGTTACCTCAAAAAATTAAAAAAGCTACGTAAGTTTTACGCACTCTACTAGGTTATTCTACTACTGGCGATTTTTGCTTGTATGAAAGCAAATCGCTAGTCAAGAATCCTCAAAACTAGCTTGACGCTTGATCGCCGGAATGTCAACTTCCTCTCCAGCTTCTTCCTTTTTGTTTTATCTTTGGTAAGAGTAAGACTCTAATCAGCCTTACTGATAATTCTCAGTCCCTTGTCATCTCTCTAAAGATAGAAAAAAACAAAAAAACATCAAAATTTCATTGTTTAAAAGGAAAACCTCAACTTTAGATAGGTACATCTACCCAAAGGAATTAAGCAGGATAGTTAAAGTAGTAATTAATAGATTTTACTCAAGGAGGTGTTTGAGTGCGCTTTCAATTTTTGGCGTTGGCTTTGCCCGCTGTAGGCATCGCCAGTTCAATGGCCATAGGCGTTGTATCTGTGCCAAAAGCCACAGCCCAGATACCTTTTGTACCGCAACTGCAAGCTCCCAGCAGTATTAGTAATGATTCAGATAACAGAGTTGTTTCGGGCTGGATTTATTTAGATGGTCGTCGGTTATTTCAAATAGCGGCAACAAGAACTAATTTTCCTGAGCGTTCAGAAGATATTCAAAAGAAGTTGCAGAAAATTGGTCAAAATTACTTTCAATCGCCAGCAAACACACCAGTCAAGGTAGAAGTTCGCAAAGTCAACGAATTACCAGTAATTTATGTCAATGGTCAATATCTGATGACCGTTACTTCGGAAGATGCGGAATTGCGACAAGTAGATATATCGACATCGGCAAATCAAGTCGCCGAATCATTACAAGAAGACTTGCAACAAGCAAAACAAGAAAGGCAAATTCAATCTTTAATCGACCAAGGTAAAATTGCTGGCGGTATCGGACTAGCAATGATTGTCATGAGTTGGGGAGTATATAGCTGGCAGCGGCGTTCCCAAAAGAATTTAGAAAACTCCATTGCCTCTCAACCCCAGAGGGAACTCTTCAACTACCCAAAACCAGCAGATCAAGCAATTACAACACAACTAAATCAACGACAACAGCAACATCTCCAAGAAGCCAAAAGACGATTGTTTCAGCTCAGTCAAGCCGGAATTTGGGGAGGTGGAAGCTTCTTTATTTTGGGTTTATTTCCCTATACACGAGGTTTGCAGGTAGCAATTCTCACAGCTGCCCAATTTCCTTTGCGATTAGGTGTGGTATGCCTGGCAACCTATGTAGCAATTCGTTTGACCTACGCCCTGATTGACCGCTTCGCCTCCACACTGATTAGCAGTGGTGCTTTCCTCACCCCAGAAAGTTCTGCACGATTGCAGCTGCGAGTTTCCACATTTTCTGGTGTAACTAAAAGTATCACTACTGTTATCTGGGTAGGAGTAGGTTTCTTGATCGCGCTGGTATCCTTGGGGATAGATATCGTTCCTTTACTAGCGGGTGCCAGTTTAGTTGGTGTTGCATTGTCTTTGGCATCACAAAACTTAATTAAAGATGCGATTAACGGTTTTTTGATCATTTTAGAAGACCAGTATGCTTTAGGCGATGTGATTAATGTGGGAAACGTGGGAGGCTTAGTAGAAAATCTGAATCTGCGGATGACCCAACTGCGGGATTCTGAAGGACGCTTAATCACAATTCCCAATAGTGAAATTAAAGTTGTTGCCAATCTTTCTAGTCGTTGGTCGCGAGCCGATTTAACAATTCCCATCGCCTACCAAGCCGATACAGAAAAGGCTTTGAACTTGATTGCAACTATTGCCGATCAGATGAATCAAGAAATGCAATGGCAGAGTCAAATTTTGGAACCGCCGCAAGTTTTGGGAATAGATCAATTTGGCGATCGCGGTTTGATTATTCGTGTCTGGATTAAAACACTGCCCCTCAAGCAATGGGATGTAGCACGCGAGTTTCGCCGCCGCCTAAAAGTTGCCTTAGACGAAGCTGGAATTTCCATCTCTGTACCTCAACAAGCAATTTGGGTCAATGACGATCAATTGTTAAATTTTTCCAATAATGGCAAAGATAATTAAAAATTTGGATTCATTACCACATTTTTCAGTTGATTAGACCAAATTCTAACTCTCCCCCAATCGAGCTACATTAAACCTGCCTTAAAAATAGAGGCTGAAACAACGCAAAATCATTCCCAGATTATTTTCATTGTTCCTTGTGAGCGCAGCTCATGGAGTCTCTTGCATAAATCAAAAATAAAGAACCCCACCCCGCATTTGAGTAGAGCAAACGCTCCCCTCCCCCAAGCATCGGCTACGGTGTACACACAAGTCAAATTACCCCCCTTAATCCCAGGGCTGTTTCATTCGTTCAGATCGCGATTTTGTCAACAGTATCAGCCAAAAATTTGAGTAAGTTGGTAATCGAAAAATTACGGCTTCAACCGATAAATTTAAGTGCGATCGCCTGGTTTTTGTCTGAATTGGATTGTTAACAACCTGATTTTTTTGACTGATACGCTTGTAAATTAAGGACTTTTAGGGAATGAAACAGCCCTGCCCTTAATCCCCCCTTGTTAAGAGGGGAAACAATAAATCTAGTTCCCTCCCCTTATAAAGGGGAGGGTTAGGGTGGGGTAAAACCAACGCTAAAACCTCAGTTAATCAGCTTGTGTGAGTCATCAGCATAAATGTATGCATTCCCATACGGACTATAGGAAAAAAAAAATATCTAACATTAAGCCTTAATAAATCCTTATATTAATAAAAAGCTACTAGGTTCCTAACAGTCTGAAACTTTTCCTGTATTCCTTGATTTATGTTTGTCAATACCTTCATCAGACGACCAGTGCTGACGACGGTCTGCACGTTCATCATCTTGCTCCTGGGAAGCATCTGTATACCGATTCTTCCTATTTCTCAGCTACCAGACCTTGCCCCAGTACAAATTACAGTTAGCTCCAACAATATTGGTGCGGATGCTCAAACAACAGAAAATACTGTCACCAATATTATTGAGCGACAAATCAATGGTGTTAAAGATGTATCTTATATATCTTCTAATACGGGTAATGATGGTTCGAGCAATATAACTGTCTCCTTTCCAACTAATGTCAATAGCGATATTGCTCAAGTAAACGTTCAAAATAAAGAAGCACTGGCTTCACCTCAATTGCCAGATACTGTTCAACGAACAGGTGTCACCGTTGAAACGGCATCGAGCAGTTTGCTACTTGTCTATGGGTTTTACTCAGAAAATAATGAGTATGACAACATTTTTATCAGTAACTATGTCGATCTGTATATTTTTGATCAGATCAAACGGCTTCCTGGTGTAGGAAGTGCCAGGGTTTTTGGAGAACGCAAATATGCCATGCGTCTCTGGCTCGATCCCAACAAGCTTGCCCAACATCGACTAACTCCGCAAGATGTGACAGCTGCCCTGCAACAACAAAATATTCAAGTGGGTGCAGGGGCAATTGGTAAGGAACCAGCACCAGATAATCAAAGCTTTGAATTTGCTTTACGGGCAACCAGTCGATTTAAAGATGCGGCTGAATTTGAGGATATGGTGCTAAAGGTAAGTCCAGCTGGCACTAGTAGTACTACTAATAACCCCACTAATAGCACCCTAGTTAAAGTCAGAGATGTCGGTCGAGTTGAACTAGGAGCAGAGAACTATCTGGCTGATGCCAAATTCACTATTCCAGGAAATGCTCCCAAGGCAGCCGTGGGTTTGGGGATATATCAACTTCCCGGTAGTAATGCCCTGAAGGTTGCTCATGCTGTTGAAGAACAAATCAAGATACTAGAAAAGAGTTTTCCACCTGGACTCAAAGCCCAGTTGGCATTTGATACCACTCCGTTTGTAGAAATTTCTTTAGAAGAAGTTTTGCACACTCTGGTTGAGGCAATTGTCCTAGTGGTCTTGGTAATTTTTGTTTTTTTACAAGACTGGCGTACCACGATCATTCCGACTGTGGCGATCCCCGTTTCCTTGATTGGGACGTGTGCGGCTCTGTTGGTTTTAGGATTTCAGATTAATACACTGACCTTATTTGGTTTCGTTCTCGCGATCGGGATCGTCGTGGATGATGCCATTATTGTGGTTGAGGCAGTTGCAGTCAAACTAGAGCAGGGTATGAGGCCCTTTGAGGCCGCTGTCGAAGCCATGAAGGAGTTAACTGGGGCAATCATTGCCACTTCACTTGTACTCATGGCGGTATTCATTCCAGTTGCCTTCATTCCGGGTACTACTGGGATTGTTTACAAACAATTTGCCTTAACCGTTGCTTGCTCTATTGGCATCTCCACCTTCAATGCCTTAACCTTCTCTCCGAGTATGGCAGCCATTCTCATGCGCCCTGCTCAGACTCCACGGGGTCCTTTGGGGTGGTTTTTTACACAGTTTAATCGGGGATTTAGCTGGTTCACGCGGCGATATGTCGGGTTTGTCAGCTACCTTACCCATGTCAAGCCGATTGTAATTGGGGTTTTTGTCACTGGTTTATTAGCAACAGTTTTGATGTACAGAGCAGTACCTACCGGATTTATTCCAGAAGAAGATCAGGGTTACTTCTTTGTCATTGTCCAAGGGCCTGACGGGGTTTCTTTGAAATATACCGAATCTGTGATGGACAAGGTAGTCAAAGAAGTCACATCGGCTCCCGAAGTTAGAGCTAGTTTTATGATCAGTGGCTTTGGTTTCGATGGTAATGCTTCCAATTTAGGTATTGCCTTTGCTAACCTGAAACCCTGGAAAGAGAGAACTGAAGAATCTCAATCTGTTTATGGCATACTTCAAAGACTAAACAAAAAGCTCTCTACAATTACAGAAGCCAGAGCGATCGCAGTAAATGCTCCTCCAGTGAGAGGATTAAGTACTACGGGTGGTTTTGAATTTATCATTCAAGACAAAACTGGCAGTGCGCCGATTGAAACCCTAATTGAGACTGCTCAAAAATTGATCGGGGCGGCACGTAAAAGCCCTGTTCTCCAAGGAGTCTTCACTCAGTTCACCGCAGATACTCCCCAATTTGACATTCAGGTAAACCGCAACCAAGCCAAAGCTCTCAATGTCGAAATTAACGACATCTTTGGGGCGTTGCAAACTTATCTGGGGTCGCAATATGTGAATAACTTCGTGCAGGGACAGCGACAGTATCGGGTATATGTCCAAGCAGATGGAGTGTTCCGTTCTAATCCAGATGATATTGGTAAGCTGTATGTTCGCTCTGCCAGTGGGGCAATGATTCCGTTGAGCAGTTTGGTGAAAATTACTCCCTTCGTAGGGCCGAAAACCATCGCCCATTACAACTTGTACAGGTCAATCAAAGTACAGGGCGCTCCGGCTCCCGGTGCTAGCTCTGGACAGGCGATTAAGGCGATGGAGCAACTAGCAGCAGAAAACTTACCTCAAGGGTTTGGTTATGAGTGGACAGGGACTTATCTCCAGGAGAAGACATCTGGGGGAGCTACAGGCTTGATTTTTGCCTTAGCGATCGTTATTGTCTTTCTGGTGCTGGCAGCTCAGTATGAAAGTTATATTGACCCAATTATTATTTTGCTGACAGTTCCCCTAGCAGTTTTGGGAGCAATGACAGCGATTTGGCTGCGTTCCAATATTTTCATGACAGATAGCCTCTTCCCCAAAGTGGTGGATGATATTTATTGCCAGGTAGGTTTGGTGACTTTGATTGGTCTAGCTGCGAAAAACGCGATTTTAGTCGTAGAATTTGCCAATCAACTGCATGAGCAGGGCATGAGCTACACGCGGGCGGCAGTGAAAGCTGGGGAAGAACGTCTGCGACCGATTTTAATGACATCCTTTGCAGCGTTGTTAGGATTTTTGCCCTTGGTAATCTCTGAAGGAGCTGGAGCCAGCAGCCGTTGGTCTTTAGGAACAGCGCTGTTTGGGGGGTTGATGCTTTCGACGTTCTTGAGTTTGTTCTTAGTGCCAATTCTCTATATTTTGGTTAAAACCTTGGCTCAAGCTATATTACCTCGGAAGCGAGGAGGTTCAAATCCTCCAAATTCTCCAGGAACTTCGGGAACTAGAGATGAAGCTATACCTGCTGGCTCAAGTCAGCCAGAGACGCAACTTAGGTCTCAGGAGGATGGGATAACCTAAGTTTGGGCAAGGAGGCAGGGGAGCAGAGGGGCAAGGGGGCAGGGGAGCAGGGGGGATATAAACTTAACCTCACTGTTGCGCTAGTTTCCCGTAGGGTACGAAGAACCACTTATTAAGAAGTGGATGGACTTAGCCCCATGTTCCGCCCTGATTCACGGCAGCAGATAAGAGGTCTTTTTCCCCTGCCCCTCTGCCCCTCTGCCCCTCTGCCCCTCTGCCTATTCTCAACTATGCAGCCTAAAAGCGTATCAGCTTATCCACAACATCCTCTAACTCTGATACCATTTTCTGTAATTTCCTGCTTGCTAAAAAAATTAGTCGAATAAAATTAAGTACTTAGATAAGGAAGAGTGAAATGGGACTTAGCGACGGACTTTTGAACCCGACCAAAAAGGCTATGGTCATAGAGGACTGTTGCAACATGATCGAAGGACAGCTTGCATCCAAGTCAGGCATGAGCGGCATCGCTTTGAAAACTGCCTTTGCCGCCCTGAAGGGGGTTAAGCCAGGGTATATTCCCTATGTGGTTGAGCAGATTTTGCCGCAATGCTTCACGGCACTTGATCCCATTTGGAGTCAAGGCGTAGAGAAAGGCGATCCAGTTGAATATCTGAGTGTGAATCGCTCTGATACAGCAGACGCACTACTGGGTGTTACCGATGCGAGAGTCAAGAACTCAAACCGCCAAATCGTGCGAGGAACCTATGAAAAACTTCGCGGTTCAGCCAAAAAGCACGTAGAAGAAGCAGTGCCAGATTTAGCCAAAGTAATCAATAATTACACTAAGTCCTGAGCAAAACGAGTAAAGACGCGATTAATCGCGTCTTCTAGAAACGTGGGAAGCGCAGATGCAAAGTAGCTTTTCACCAGATATTGCCTCAAAACTTCACCAACTCCAAATTAAGTCCTGCCCGTTGGATGCCTTCTTCTTTTAACTGTTCTCTGAGATTGATTCAGGCTTTTTGAGTAGTATAATATTGCACAGCTTAGTTAATGAATCGACTGCGATCGCCTAGCGTCTTGTCCAGAGAATCGCCTTTTTCAATAACTCAATCGATTAGTTCAATTGTCTCATCTGACAAGGTGATGTTAATCCGGCGACGCATTATTTTCGTTCTGTTTTGCACGGCAATTTTATTGTACACATCTATAGAATGTGTACAATTGTGCAAAAAAAGCGTATTTTACTGCCGTAGCCATCGGCTAAGATAATTCTAGAAGTCCGATCGCTTGACTCTTACTTGATATCGTTGCAGAGATGGCGATCGCTCAAACTCACATGCGGATCAAGCGGACATGATCTGAGGGCGCTTTTGCATAATTCTGTCGTCGCCAATCTTCAGAAATCAGGTCAAAATGAGCGAATAGTGAGTTTTAGCAAAACAGACTTTATTAAAAGATGCCGAAAATATCACAATCTTGGAAAATAATAAAGTAAGTCGAGTATCACATGACTCACTTGATTTCCTCATTTCTTCTAGGAAAATATGACTCATCCTTTCCTTGAACGCCTGCGTAGTCCAGATAGCCCAGTCCTCGTCTTCGATGGGGCGATGGGAACCAACTTACAAACCCAAAACCTGACTGCTGAAGACTTCGGCGGCCCACAGTATGAAGGTTGTAACGAATACTTAGTCCACACGAAACCCGAAGCAGTCGCTAAGGTTCACCGCGACTTTCTTGCTGCTGGTGCAGATGTAATTGAAACGGATACCTTTGGCAGTACGTCTCTGGTGCTGGCAGAATATGACTTGGCAGACCAAGCCTACTACCTCAGCAAGACAGCCGCAGAATTGGCGAAGCGTGTGGCGGCGGAATTTTCCACACCAGAAAAACCCCGGTTTGTGGCAGGTTCCATCGGCCCGACAACGAAACTTCCAACCTTGGGACATATTGACTTTGACACCATGAAAGCTACCTTTGCTGAACAAGCAGAGGCACTGTGGGATGGTGGTGTCGATTTATTTTTAGTGGAAACTTGCCAAGATGTGCTGCAAATTAAGGCGGCGCTGAATGCCATTGAAGAAGTGTTTGCCAAAAAAGGCGATCGCAGACCGTTGATGGTGTCTGTGACAATGGAAAGCATGGGCACAATGTTGGTTGGTTCAGAAATCAGTGCTGTGCTAACAATTCTGGAACCTTACCCAATAGATATTCTCGGTCTAAACTGCGCCACAGGCCCAGACTTGATGAAACCACATATCAAGTATCTGTCAGAACATTCACCTTTCATCGTTTCCTGTATACCCAACGCAGGTTTACCTGAAAACGTTGGCGGTCAAGCGCACTACCGCCTGACACCGTTAGAATTACGGATGTCGCTGATGCATTTTGTTGAAGATTTGGGTGTCCAAGTGATCGGGGGTTGCTGTGGGACGCGTCCAGAACACATTCAACAATTGGCAGAAGTAGCTAAAGGTCTGAAGCCAAAAGTTAGACAACCAAGTTTAGAACCAGCAGCAGCATCAATTTACACCACTCAGCCCTACGATCAAGATAATTCCTTCTTGATAGTTGGCGAACGTCTCAACGCCAGTGGTTCCAAGAAATGCCGCGATTTGCTAAACGCCGAAGATTGGGATGGACTCGTTTCAATGGCGAGGGCGCAAGTTAAAGAAGGCGCACACATCCTCGATGTCAACGTCGATTATGTGGGACGTGACGGTGTGCGTGATATGCACGAATTAGTTTCGCGCATTGTTAATAATGTGACATTACCTTTAATGCTTGACTCCACCGAATGGGAAAAAATGGAGGCGGGTTTAAAGGTTGCCGGTGGTAAGTGTTTGCTGAACTCCACCAACTACGAAGATGGGGAACCGCGCTTTTTGAAAGTGCTGGAGTTAGCGAAAAAGTACGGTGCTGGTGTAGTTATTGGTACTATCGATGAAGATGGGATGGCGCGGACAGCAGACAAAAAGTTTGCGATCGCCCAACGTGCATATCGCCAAGCTGTAGAATACGGCATACCACCCACAGAAATATTCTTTGATACCCTAGCTTTACCAATTTCCACCGGGATTGAAGAAGATCGAGAAAACGGTAAAGCCACAATTGAAGCCATCCGGCGCATACGTGAAGAATTGCCTGGATGCCATGTAATTCTGGGTGTTTCCAATATTTCCTTTGGTTTAACTCCAGCCTCGCGGATGGTGCTGAACTCGGTATTTTTGCACGAAGCTACAACGGCGGGAATGGATGCAGCCATTGTCAGCGCTAACAAAATTTTACCGTTATCGAAGATTGACACCCGCCATCAAGAAATTTGTCGTCAGTTGATTTATGATGAACGGAAATTTGAGGGTGATGTTTGCGTTTACGATCCCTTGGGAGAGCTTACCACAGCGTTTGCCGGGGTGACAACTAAGCGCGATCGCTCCTTAGATGAAAGTCTCCCCATCCCAGAACGTCTCAAACGCCATATCATCGACGGCGAACGCATTGGCTTAGAAGAACATCTGAAAAAAGCCTTAGAAGAATATCCCCCCTTAGAAATTATCAACACCTTCCTGCTAGATGGCATGAAAGTTGTCGGGGAATTATTCGGTTCTGGACAAATGCAGTTACCCTTCGTTTTGCAATCTGCGGAAACCATGAAAGCGGCGGTAGCGTTTCTAGAACCGTTCATGGAAAAATCAGAATCAGGCAACAATGCTAAGGGAACCTTTATCATTGCCACAGTTAAAGGCGATGTCCACGATATTGGTAAAAACTTGGTAGATATCATCTTGTCCAACAACGGCTACAAGGTGATTAACCTGGGAATTAAGCAGCCAGTGGAAAATATCATCAACGCTTACGAACAGCATAAAGCTGATTGTATAGCCATGAGTGGTTTGCTGGTAAAATCCACTGCTTTCATGAAAGAGAATTTGGAGGTATTTAACGAGAAGGGAATTAGTGTCCCTGTAATTTTAGGAGGTGCGGCGCTGACTCCCAAATTTGTGTATGAAGATTGCCAAAATACCTATAAAGGTAAAGTCGTTTATGGCAAAGATGCCTTTTCTGACTTGCACTTCATGGATAAATTAATGCCAGCAAAGGCAACTAATAACTGGGAAGATTTGCAAGGATTTTTGAATGAAGTGGAAACGGCTGAAGTTTTAACAAATGGTAACAAAGAACCAAAAGCTACAACTGCTGAAGAAACGTCTGCTGAACTAAAAGAAGTAGATACAAGACGTTCCGAAGCCGTAGCTGTAGATATTGAACGTCCAACGCCGCCTTTCTGGGGAACGAAGTTATTGCAGCCTAGTGATATTCCCATCGAGGAAATATTCTGGCATTTAGATTTGCAAGCTTTAATTGCTGGACAGTGGCAATTCCGCAAACCAAAGGAACAATCTAAGGAAGAATATCAGGCTTTCTTGGCTGAGAAAGTCTACCCAGTTTTAGAAAGTTGGAAACAGCGAATTATTGACGAGAATCTGTTGCATCCCCAGGTGATTTATGGGTATTTCCCTTGTCAAGCCGAGGGAAATTCTCTACATATATATGACTCAGAAAACCAATCACAACAGATTGCAACTTTCGAGTTTCCCAGACAAAAGTCTTTAAGACGGCTGTGCATAGCAGATTTCTTTGCACCAAAGGAGTCGGGAATTATTGATGTCTTCCCAATGCAAGCGGTGACTGTAGGGGAAATTGCCACAGAATTCGCTCAAAAGCTGTTTGCAGACAATCAATACACCGATTATCTGTATTTCCACGGTATGGCGGTGCAGGTGGCGGAAGCTATAGCTGAATGGACACACGCTAGAATACGCCGAGAGTTAGGTTTTGCTGCTGAGGAACCCGACAATATTCGGGATATATTAGCACAACGCTATCGTGGCTCGCGGTATAGTTTTGGGTATCCAGCTTGTCCAAATATTCAGGATCAGTACAAGCAACTGGAGTTATTGCAGACTGACAGGATTAACTTGTATATGGATGAAAGCGAACAACTTTATCCAGAACAGTCTACCACTGCGATTATTACCTATCACCCGTTAGCCAAATACTTTAGCGCGTAGAATCTTACTCGTTAAAGCAATAGCCTCGGTGTTAGTGATATTTCGCCCTGGAAAATCCCCTTTCAAAGCCTCTCTTCTTCTAGGCTACGGTGTGTATACAAGTCCTTCTCACCCCCTCTAACTCCCCCTTGCTAAGGGGGAGAACCGGATATTTCCCCCTTTACCAAAGGGGAGAACCGGATATTTCCCCCCTTTACAAGCTACCGTGTACACACAAGTCAAATGACCCCCCTCAATCCCCCCGATGCATTGGCAGGGCTGTTTCATTCCCTAAAAGTCCTTAATTTACAAGCGTATCAGTCAAAAAAATCAGGTTGTTAACAATCCAATTCAGACAAAAACCAGGCGATCGCACTTAAATTTATCGGTTGAAGCCGTAATTTTTCGATTACCAACTTACTCAAATTTTTGGCTGATACTGTTGACAAAATCGCGATCTGAACGAATGAAACAGCCCTGCGATGCATTGGGGGGATGCCGGAAAATCTATTTCCCTCCCCAATACATACGGGGAGGGTTAGGGTGGGGTAAAAACTTGGGTTTTTCAGCTATTTCAGACTTGTGTGTACACCGTAGCCTTTACAAGGGGGGTAAATCCAGAGTTTGGGCTTCATTACCAAGATGTGTGTACACCGTAGCCTTCTAGGAGATGTAGTGTATACAAACGAAACAAGGTACTGTTACTTTGAAGATTGTTCCGGGAATCCTGTAGTTGTATACCCACCAATTTTGTTAATCTCTCAGCTTAGGTAGGCTTATTTATGCAACTCATCAGCTCGTTAGATATTAGAAATTCAGAATATTTATCCAAAAATCGCCTCATCAGTTATCATCACCAGTTGCGTCTAATTTTTTCGCTGGGTAATCAGGTAAAAAACGTTCTGGAAATTGGGATTTTTAATTCTCTATTAACAGATATCTTGAAGAATAATGGATACAACGTTTCCACTGCTGATGTTGACCCCAGCCTCAAACCAGAAATAATTTTGGATTTGACTACAGATTTTTCCTTACCAAAAGATAAATTTGATGCGATTGTCCTGTTTCAAGTTCTGGAACACTTTCCCTACCCTCAGTCAGAAGAAGCATTGAGAAAACTTGCTATTGCAACCAAGAAATTTTTGGTGATTTCGATTCCCTATTGCACTCAATACCTCTCGTTTCAGGTGAAAACCTCTTTCTCAGGCAGACCAAGGCATTTACTATTCAATGTGCCAAAATTCTGGAGTACAACGCCAGTATGTGACGAACACTGCTGGGAAATGGGTTTGAAAGGATATCCGAAAACGCGGATTTTAAACTCTGTTGCCAAAGCTGGGTTAACTGTTAAGCAAGAATTTATCGATCCCAGTTATCCCTACCATTATTTTTTGGTGTTGGAGAAGAATTCTAGTAATACTTAAACAGCAATCTGTAGGGAGTGGAGAGTCGGAAGTAGGGGAATCCGAATCAGAAAATGGCGGCAAACAATGCTCAAAAAACGTGCGATCGCCTAAGCTATGCTTTTAAAATCCTAATTGGTATCATGCCCTTCTGTGTTCTCCGGGTTTATCCTGGAAAACAGAGGGCTAGGTTGTATTACCTACTATCATCGTTTCAGATACTAACATCGAAAATTACCAATTATGCTAGAACAAGGCACTATCAGTATTCATACTGAGAATATTTTCCCGATCATCAAGAAGTCGCTTTACTCAGATCACCAAATCTTCTTGCGGGAACTGGTATCCAACGCTGTAGACGCCATCCAAAAGCTAAAAATGGTATCCCGCGCCGGCGATTATGCTGGAGATATCGGCGAACCAGAAATTGAAATTGCCATTGACAAAGATAAAAAAACTCTATCCATCTCCGATAACGGCATCGGAATGACCGCAGATGAAGTTAAGAAATATATCAATCAAGTTGCCTTCTCTAGTGCTGAAGAATTTATTCATAAATATGAAGGCAAATCAGATCAACCGATAATCGGCCACTTCGGTCTTGGTTTCTACTCTTCCTTCATGGTGGCGCAAAAGGTAGAAATTGATACCCTTTCCTATCAAGAAGGGGCGCAGGCGGTTCACTGGACTTGTGATGGTTCCCCAGCTTTCACTCTCGAAGAATCTTCCCGAACAACTCGCGGTACTACTATTATTCTCAGCCTGCAAGGGGAAGAAGAGGAATTTCTCGAATCTGCACGAATTAAGAATCTTGTCAAGACATACTGCGACTTTTTGCCAGTCCCAATTAAACTAGATGGCGAAGTAATAAATAAGCAAAAAGCACCGTGGCGAGAGTCTCCGAGTAATCTGACTCAAGAAGATTATTTAGAGTTTTACCGCTACCTGTATCCTTTTCAAGAAGAACCTTTGTTATGGGTACATCTAAATACAGACTATCCCTTTATCATCAACGGGATTCTGTATTTCCCGAAAATGCGACCGGATGTAGATGTTACCAAAGGGCAGATCAAGCTATTTTGCAATCAAGTTTTTGTTAGTGACAACTGCGAAGAAATTATCCCGCAATTTCTGATGCCGATGCGGGGTGTGATTGATAGTACCGATATTCCCCTAAACGTATCGCGTAGTGCCTTGCAAGGCGATCGCACCGTGCGCAGAATTGGTGATTATATTGCCAAAAAAGTAGGCGATCGCCTCAAAGAACTTTTCCGCGATAATCGTGAACAATACATTAGCGCCTGGAAAGACCTCGGCACTTTCGTAAAATTCGGCGTTCTCAACGACGAGAAATTCAAAAAACAAATCGAAGATATCATCGTCTTCCGCACCACTGCCAAGTTAACAGAAAAAGTTGCTGCTGAAACGCCAGTGGTTGAAGTCCAATCT
Source organism: Nostoc sp. DedQUE09 (assembly GCF_034530915.1). Lineage (NCBI taxonomy): Bacteria > Bacillati > Cyanobacteriota > Cyanophyceae > Nostocales > Nostocaceae > Nostoc > Nostoc sp. DedQUE09. The sequence goes on along the minus strand of NZ_JAVRCE010000014.1, from coordinate 75,101 downwards.
TCAGACGGGGATGCTTGGCAAGATGTCACTCCTGCACCCAGTTCTGACTCAGCACCCAGCGCTCCCTATACTACGCTGAAAGAGTATCTAGAACGCAACAAAGAACGCAACGAAAACCGGGTTTTCTACAGCACCGATGAAGCAACCCAAGCTACATACATAGAATTGCACAAAAATCAAGGTTTGGAAGTCCTGTTTATGGACTCCTTCATCGATACCCACTTTATCAACTTCCTAGAGCGAGAATATCAGGATGTCAAGTTTACGCGCGTAGACTCAGATTTAGATAACACTCTGCTGGAACAAGATAAAGATAAGGAAATTGTCGATCCCAAGACGAACAAAACTCGGAGCGAGACGATTAAAGAGTTATTTGAGAAATCCCTCAACAAACCCAAACTCAACATCCGCACCGAAGCGTTGAAATCAGACGATCCTCAAGGTACACCACCTGCGATCGTGCTTTTACCAGAGATTCTTCGCCGCCTGCGGGAAATGAACGCCATGATGCAGCAGCAGTCAGCAGAGTTTCCCGAAGATCACATTTTGCTGGTGAATACTGCTCACCCGCTAATTCAAAATCTGGCTAATCTGAACCAAGGTAGTATTATCCAAGGTAACGGTGAATCATCTACAGATCAGTTAGTCAACTTGATTTGTCAACACGTTTACGATTTAGCGCTGATGTCTCAGAAAGGATTTGACGCTGAAGGAATGAAATCCTTCGTCGAGCGATCGAATGAGGTACTCACCAAGCTGACGGAACAAGCGAGTAAATAGTGCTGAGTGCTGAGTGCTGAGTGCTGAGTAGGAAGTTAGGAGTTAGGAGTTAGGAGTTAGGAGTTAGGAGTTATTTTTCCCCTGCTCCCCTGCTCCCCTGCCCCCTTGCTCTCCTGCTCCCCTGCTCCCTTGCTCCCCTGCCCCTCTGCCCCTCTGCCCCTCTGCTCCCCCTCCTCATCTCCCCACTTCTGCTGCCTAAGACCTAAAATGGAAAGGCTGTATTAATAAAATAACAATCTGGAGATAGTTGCTATGTCCCGTCGCTGTGAACTAACTGGTAAGAAGGCAAATAACGCTTTTGCTGTTTCCCACTCCCACCGCCGTACTAAACGCCTTCAGCAGGCTAATCTGCAAGACAAGCGTGTTTGGTGGGAAGCCGGAAATCGCTGGGTAAGATTAAAGTTGTCTACTAAAGCAATTAAAACCCTACAAATTAATGGGTTAGAAGCAATGGCAAAAGAAGCTGGGATTAACCTGAATCATTACTAAGTAATCCAGATTTCATAGCCCGAAACTTTTGTAGGTTGGAATATATAGCGGTTCTTGCTTGGGTACAGTACAGTTTTGACCTCTCTCCAAACCTCTCTCCTAAAAGGAGAGAGGCTTTGAATCTTACTCGCCAACGCTAGTAGGGAAGGGGCTGGGGGTTAGGTTTGTATTCTATGCAATTGGGAATCGCTATAGGTGATTCTTAGGGGCGCACAGCTAGCTGTGCGCCCCTAATGTTTATTAACGTGAGTTCGACGGATAGAAAAGCGCAAAAAGCTTGCTATAGCAAAGTGCTGAGTGCTGAGTGCTGAGTGCTGAGTAAGAACCCGGTCGTTTCAAGCCTTTGAGCAATCAACACTGTCCTAACCTATGTGACTACGGCTATATGTATGGATTAGCTTAACTGAACGTGAGTTCGACAAGCCCTTTTTTGACCTCTCCCCCAACTCTCCGACACGGAGAGGGGAACCAAAACCCTAATTTCTCCTTGCTCCTCCCTTTCCCCGTGGGAGAGGGAGGTTGGGAGGGAGAGGTTCATCGAACTCACGTTGATTTAGCAGGCAAGAGGCAAAATAAAGAAGACTCTTTGAATTATACTGAGCTTTTTGACGCAATCAATATGAGTTATTTATGTAATTTTTACACTACGGGTAAATCGCGGTATCTCTAAATAAAAATACTTACCAGTTTTCTATTTTTCATAATTAAAGTTAGACCCTCTATACCCAAAACTAATGATGAATTGATTTTGTAATTGCTCAACACTATTAACAAGAGGCTGAGATAGAGATTACCTAAATAAATAGAAAAGCTACCCGACCTAAAACGACTATAGAACTAGGCAAAATAAGCCTTGATAGTAAAGCTATGAAATAAAATCCATAAACTAAAAACCGCAGAGTAAACTACAAGTAATCAAGACTCTCCACTAACCAAGACTAGTTGAGCAATTACAAATAAACAAGGGAATACTGAAAGCAGGTAGTCTATTTTATTTATAATTTATGACAGCGAACAGTTATGAAGCATCAAAACACTTAGACCTGCAAGAGTGTCACAAACAGCTACAGCTAACGGTTCAATATCAAAAAATATTGGCGAGGATTCTGGCTAAGATTCGTGCATCTGTAAACATCGAATCTCTATGTTCGACTTCTTGCCAAGATATTTGTCGGCAATTGAAGATTGAGCGAGTTGCAATCTACCGCTTTAATGAAGATTGGAGCGGTAGTTTTATTGATCGCTTGGGCTTTGCAGAACATCCTTGGGATGCATTGACCGCCTTTGGACAGGACTTGGTGTGGCAAGATTCGCATTTGCAAGAAACCCAAGGCGGACGATATCGCAAAAATGAGCCGTTTGCTGTAGCTGACATTTACGATGCAGGGCACGCTCGCTGTCATATTGAAGTATTAGAACAGTTTCAGATTCGGGCGTATGCGATCGCACCGATTTTTATTGGTGCAAAATTGTGGGGAATGCTGGCAGCCTATCAACATTCCGCTCCTCGGCAATGGTGTCCTCACGAAGTTGAATTTTTCGCTCAAGCTGCCAGCCATCTTGGTCTAGCAATGCAGCAGACAGAAACCCTAGAACAAACCAAACAACGCACAGCAGAACTGCAAGATGCGATCGCACGGCAACGTGCTTTGACGGAAGTAGTAGGAAATATTCGCTCCTCTGTGAATACCGAAATTATTCTAGACACTGCCTGTCAAGAACTCTGCAAACTCCTGAAGCTAGAGCGGTCAGCAATTTACCGCTTTAATGAAGACTGGAGCGGCGAATTTGTCAGCCAATTCGGTATGGTAGAGGCGCAGTGGGATAGAATCAATCCCTTTGGCAAAAATCTCGTTTGGCAAGATACCCACCTCCAAGAAACGAAAGGTGGACGCTACCGCAATAACGAAAGTTTTGTTGTCAACGACATCTACCAAGCCGGACACTCGCGTTGTCACATCGATATTCTGGAGCAATTCAAGATTCGGGCATATACCTTAGCGCCCATCTTCATCGGGCCAAAACTGTGGGGATTGATAGCAGCCTATCAACACTCCGGGCCGCGTCAATGGGCAAATTACGAAGTAGAATTCCTGGGACAAGTAGGGGCACAATTGGGAGTCGCGATTCAGCAAGCCGAGAATTTGGCTCAGTCGAAACAACAAGCTTCTGCCCTACAAGATGCGATCGCTCGGCAACGAGCATTAACTGAAGTGGTTGGGAAAATTCGCTCCTCTTTAAATATTGATTTAATTCTAAAAACTACTTGCCAAGAAGTATGTAAACTGCTGCGAGTTGAGCGAGTTGGCGTTTATCGCTTCAATCAAGACTGGAGTGGTGAATTCGTCAGTAATTTCGGTATGGTTGAGGCACAATGGGACAGCATCAATCCCTTTGGCAAAAATCTAGTTTGGGAGGATACTCACCTCCAAGAAACCAAAGGCGGACGCTACCGCAACAACGAAAATTTTGCCGTAGAGGATATTTACCAAGCTGGACACTCGCGCTGTCACCTAGAGATTTTGGAGCAGTTCAAAATTCGCGCCTACGCGTTAACTCCAATTTTTGTAGGACGGAATTTGTGGGGATTGCTGGCAGCCTATCAACATTCTGCACCGCGCCAGTGGGATAGTGTGGAAGTGGAATTTTTAGGACAGGTTGCTAGCCAACTAGGAGTGGCACTGCAAAGTTCTCAAATGGTGACTCAAATTCAAACTCGCGCTGATGAACTGCAACAATCGGCTGAACAGCGCCGGATTTTATTTGATTTGGTCGTCAAAATTCGGGAATCTTTGGATTTGGAGACGATCTTTAAGACTACAGTACAGGAAGTGAGGCGATCGCTAAATACAGATCGAGTTGGCATTTTCCGCTTCGATCCTAATGTTGGTTTTTGCAGTGGTGAATTTATTGCTGAAGATGTGTTGCCCAAGTTCGATTCTGCCCTCGCCGTGAAGGTGCAAGACTATTGCTTTGGCGATCAATACGCACCGCAATATCGCCAAGGGCAAGTCCAAGTAATATCTGATGTCAACAGCGTTGGCTCTAAAGTACCTCATCTGGATGTGATTGAGCGATTCCAAGTCAAAGCACAGATTATTGTGCCATTGATGGAAGGAGATGAACTGTGGGGGTTGTTGTGCATTCATCAATGCACCCATACACGTCATTGGGAAGAAGCTGAATTGGAATTTGTCACCCAAGTGGCGGCTCAACTCAGTGTAGCGCTGCGTCAAGCCAACCTGTTTCAACAATCCAGTTTGCTAGGTCAAACTCGTGAAGAAGCGAATCAACTCGCCCAGGCACTGAATGAACTGCGTACTGCCCAAATGCAAATTATCCATGCTGAAAAAATGGCTAGCTTGGGGCAACTGGTGGCGGGAGTCGCCCATGAAATTAATAACCCGATTAATTTCATCCACGGCAACTTAGAACACGCTCACCAATACACGCAAGAATTACTTCGTTATGTGGAGCTTTTTTGGCATCATTATCCCGATGCTGCACCAGAGATCCAAGAGTTTTTCAATAAAGCTGAAATAGAGTATTTATTCGAGGACTTACCTAAATTATTTCAGTCCATGCAGGTTGGTACTGAGCGCATTTGCGAAATTGTCACCTCTTTGCGGAACTTCTCACGCCTAGATGAAGCTGACTTCAAGCCAGCAAATATTCACGAAGGCATCGACAGTACATTGATGATTTTGCAAAACCGCTTAAAGCCCTCAGCCGATAGTTTTACCATTCATGTCAGTAAAGATTATGCTACTTTACCTCTAATAGAATGCTATCCCGGGCAGTTGAATCAGGTATTTATGAATTTGCTGTCCAATGCCATTGATGCATTAGAAGAACGAAGCACGCAGCAATCTTCTGAAGCACTGGCAAAAAACCCCAGCAAAATCAAAATTTCTACCTCCCTGCTCAATAAAGATTGGATTGTCATTCGCATCGTCGACAACGGACTCGGCATGGATGAAAAAGTTCTTTCTCGACTGTTCGATCCATTTTTTACTACCAAGGTTGTCGGTAAAGGTACAGGATTGGGATTGTCTATCAGCTATCAGATAGTTACAGAAAAACATAACGGCAAGATATACTGCCAATCTGAACTTGGTAAAGGTACAGAGTTTGTGATTGAGTTGCCGATTCGTCAGATTGCAGCTAGAAAATCAGTAGCTAAAGTCAACGGATTAGACCAAGAATAAGCAAAGAGGCAAAGTGATGATTTTTGCCAACTCACCTGAAAAATTATCACTTTGCCCTCAGCACTGTTTTGATCACGGCAGTATTAAGGAAGTAGACGCAATTAAATATAAGATGTAGTAATTACGAGCGGAAGGAAGTGAAGCGTGGCAATCTCAGTCTTTGCGATCGCAGCTCTTAGAGACGCTTTGCGAAGGCTGACTCCAACGCAATGACGAACTATCTTATATTTAATCATTTATCGGTAGCGATAATATGTAAATCTATTTTTTGATGCCTAATTAACTCCATCAATCTTTGTGTGAAAGAACCTTTGAGCCATCTTTTCCATGAAGACTGCTGGCTCTCACCAATGATAATTTGAGTAATGTGATAATCTATTGCAACTTGAGCAATTTTCTTGGCGATATTTTGGCTCTTGAAGTGTAAAAATTCGCCACCAAACTCTCGACATAATTTCTCGCAGATATCGATATGTAAACTTTCTTCTTTGGTAAGGAAACGTTCGGGATCTGCTACGAACACAGTATACAGTCGCGCATTCATATAATTGGCGATGCGTGCGCCTCGACGTAGCAACTGCACGGAATCAGGATAAGTAGATACACATACTAAAACTCGTTCGTGAACATTGCAACTTTGTCCTACTAAGTTGGAAGTATTTGCTTCTTCCTCAACTGTATCTGCTACTTCTCTTAATGCTAGTTCCCTTAAAGCAATAAGATTACGACGCTGAAAGAAGTTTTTCAGGGATTGCTCGATTTTTTCAGGAGCATAAATTTTCCCTTCTTGTAAGCGCTCTTCTAAAGTTTCTGGAGTAACATCAATGACAACCACAGCATCAGCTTCATCAAGTACATAATCAGGAATACGCTCTCGCACCACCACACCTGTAATTCTTGCAACTAGGTCATTTAAACTTTCCAAATGCTGAATATTGACAGTGGAATAAACATCAATTCCAGCGGACAAAATTACTTCCACGTTCTGATAACGCTTTTCTCGTTGAGAACCAGGAACGTTAGTATGAGCAAGTTCATCCACTAGAACCAGTTGGGGAGAGCGTTGCAAAATTGCGTCTGTATCCATTTCCTGTAGAGTGACGTTCTGATGGATGCAGGCTTTTTGAGAAACTACCTCTATTCCAGCAGCTTTCATTGCCGTATCTTTGCGTCCATGAGTTTCTAAGACACCGATAACTACATCAATTCCATCTTGTTTGAGTTGATGTGCTTCTTCCAGCATTTTGTAAGTTTTGCCGACACCGGGAGCCATACCAATAAAAATCTTATGTTTCCCGCGTCGGTGAGGACGAATATAAGAACTATCAGGAGATGGGGTATGAGAATGAATCATTAACAAGATATTAGGTAAATTGACAATAGTTAATTTAGAAAGCTGGGAGAAAATGAGAGGGTTACTTTTTTTGAGTTAATCGTTTATTGGGACTGTAATCAGAGCAATTAATCGCGTTTTTGATTGACTCCTTCAAGAACTTAACTTGCAGGCTGTAAAGCATCCAAAGCTATATTTAGCTGCAAAACATTGATTCCAGGTTCACCAAAAATTCCCAGGAATCTGCCATCGATGTTTTGAGATACTAGAGTTTGAATTTGGGCTGGATTCAGATTACGGGCGCTGGCAATACGCCGCACCTGTGCTTGGGCTGCTGCAATACTGATGTGAGGATCTAAACCGGAGCCGGAAGTATAAACTAAATCAGCAGTTGGTTGTATATTGGCTTGTTTCAGCCGTGCTACTTCCACTTGAATGCGTTTGAGGAGTTCAGGATTGCTGGGTGCGAGGTTGCTAGCTCCTGACACCCCAGTTTTTGCAACTTCTGGGGCTATGCTGTATTTTACAGTGCTGGGACGGCTCCAGAAATAGCGATCGCTATTAAAGGGTTGACCTATTAAGGCAGAGCCTACAACTGTACCTTGACTATTAGTAATTAAGCTACCGTTAGCCTGAAAAGGCAATGCTATCTGTCCACAAAATAGCATGAATAAAGGATAGAGAAAGGCTGTTAGTAACCACAAAGCTAAAGTAGAACGAACAGCTTTATTGAGTTGGCTCATTAGAATTTCTCCGGTTGAAAAATGACTACGAACAAATAAATGCTCACACTCAAAGTCATGAGTCCTAAAAGGGCAATAGCATAAGATGCAGAACGTGATATTGCGAACGGTGTTGCGGCTTGTACTGCTGGTGCTAGAAGTACATTCAAGCAAAGCAGTAAAAATAGAGATAAAGGAATACGATTTGGTTTTTCACCAATAAAGTCAAATACATTCTTCATAATTAAAATAGTGAATTGGAATGCAGAGTTTTGGACTAAGCTAGACCTATGGACACAATCAAAACATCAATTATTTTGATGGCAAAGAAGGGAATCAGAACGCCACCAAGTCCATAAATAAAGATATTGCGTTGTAAAAGTTTATCTGCGGTTAATGGTCGAAATTTAACCCCAGTGAGTGCTAAGGGGATGAGTGCTGGAATCACTAAGGCGTTGTAAATCAAAGCTGATAAAACCGCAGATTGGGTACTTGCCAAACCCATAATATTGAGAGTGCCAACACCAATGCCCGAAAATATTGCAGGAAGAATGGCAAAATACTTGGCGATATCGTTAGCAAGAGAAAAAGTGGTGAGTGCGCCACGGGTAATCAGTAATTGTTTACCAATAGTGACGATATCAATTAACTTAGTAGGATCAGAATCTAGGTCTACCATATTAGCAGCTTCTTTTGCTGCTTGAGTACCTGTATTCATTGCTACACCTACATTTGCTTGAGCTAAAGCTGGGGCATCATTAGTACCATCTCCAGTCATGGCTACGAGTTTACCTTGGGCTTGTTCTGTCCGAATTACCTCAATTTTGTCTTCAGGTGTAGCCTCGGCAATAAAGTCATCAACTCCTGCTTCTTCGGCAATCACAGATGCAGTAATACGGTTATCTCCGGTCAGCATAATGGTTTTAATTCCCATTCGCCGCATTTGATCAAAACGTTCTCGAATACCCGGTTTAATGATGTCTTTGAGATAAATTACACCATAAATCACATCATTTTTACAAAGTGCTAATGGAGTACCGCCTAATCGAGAAATTCGTTCAAAGGTGGTATCAAGTTCAGGAGTTAATTTTCCATTACGCGATCGCACAAATCCTTTAATTGCGTCCACTGCACCTTTACGAATTTGCACCTCGTTGGGTAAATCAGTGCCACTCATCCGCGTTTTGGCAGAAAATTCGATGCCTTCTGCTTGTTCGGGGTCAAAATCTAATCTTGCCCCTAATTTTTCTGCCAGTTTGACGATGGATTTTCCTTCTGGAGTTTCATCAAATATGCTTGATTCTAGAGCAACCTTTGCTACCTTCTCCATAGAATGACCGTTAACGGGAATAAATTCCTCTGCCAAACGATTTCCCAAAGTAATCGTACCTGTTTTGTCCAATATCAAGGTGTTGATATCCCCGCAGGCTTCAACCGCTCGTCCAGAAGTAGCAATTACATTAAACTGGGCAACTCTATCCATCCCAGCAATCCCAATAGCACTTAATAATCCGCCAATAGTCGTAGGAATCAGTGCCACAAGTAAGGCTATGAGTACGGCAATACTAATAGGCGAATTAATGTAGACTGACACTGTAGGTAAAGTGGCAATCACAACCAAAAACACTTGAGTGAGAACTGCCAACAAAACCGTCAAGGCGATTTCATTGGGTGTTTTGCTGCGAGAAGCTCCTTCTACTAAACTAATCATGCGGTCAAGAAAGCCTTGACCTGGGTCAGCAGTCACCCGAATTATCAGTTCATCGGAGGTGATACGCGTTCCTCCAGTCACGGAACTAGCAATATCTGAGCCTGGTTCTTTCAATACTGGCGCTGATTCTCCCGTGATAGCAGATTCATCTACAGAGGCAACACCTTTAATCACCTCCCCATCAGCAGGAATAATATCCCCAGCAATTACCTTGATTTGGTCGCCACGACGTAAGGCTGTAGAACTAACCTCTTGGATGGAACCATCAGCAAGGAGTTTTTTGGCTTTAGCATCGGATTTTGCCGATCGCAAGGCATCTGCTTGAGCTTTGCCTCGTCCTTCAGCTACAGCTTCAGCAAAGTTGGCAAAGACAACGGTTAAGAACAGAATCAGCGTAATTAAACCATTGAATAATCTGGGATTGTCACCAGGTGTTGGGCCAAATAAGTTTGGTGCAATTGTTACCAGTGCTGTGATAATCGTACCCAACCAAACTACAAACATCACTGGATTTTTTAGCATATTACGCGGATACAGCTTAACAAATGCTTGCTGAAATGCGCGCTTGTAAAGTCCGGCTGATTTGGCTTTGGTTGTATGTTTGCGTTCTTGTCGCGGTTTTGTAGATGGTGTCATTGGTGATTAATTAATTTAAAAAAATTAGGCACAGGCGCAAACAAGAGAATATTTATCCACCTCTGGCAATCAGAAATGCTTCTGCTATGGGGCCTAAAACAAGTGCGGGAAGGAAGGTAAGAGCGCCAAGAATTAAAATTACTCCGCTTGTAACTCCTGTGAAGAGTCTAGTGTCAGTTCTGAGAGTACCGCTGGTCATAGGAACAAGTTGCTTGCGGGACATACTATCCGCCAAAAGTAACAGTGCAATAATTGAGATATAACGCCCTGCCAACATACTGACACTGGCGCTGAGGTTCCACCACAGAGTGTTATCGTTTAATCCTTCAAAGCCAGAACCGTTATTCGCTGCGGCGGAAGCGTATTCGTAAACTACCTGGGAAACACCATGAAAACCTGGGTTACTAATACCTGAAAGGGTATCAGGAAAACCGAAGGTAATAGCCCAAGGAATGAGAATAGCAAAGGGGTGAACTAATAAGACAACGCTGGCTAGAACAATTTCTGATTTCTCGATTTTGCGTCCTAAAAATTCTGGTGTCCGTCCCACCATTAACCCAGTCAGGAACACCGCCAAAATTAGATAGATAAATAGGTAAGCTGTGCCAGTTCCTTGACCTCCCCAAATAATTTGCAAAAACATATTAAAAAGAGTTGCAAATCCACCTGTAGGCATTAAGGAATCATGCATACCATTAACAGCACCACACATAGTTGCTGTAGTAATGACTGCCCATAATGCTGTTTGTGCCCATCCAAATCGTACTTCTTTGCCTTCTAAATTGGGTTGTTGTCCTCCCAATAGTGGGTTAACAAGGGGATTTCCTTGAAATTCACCTACTGCGGCAATACCTATTAAAAATACAAAGATGACGAAGACCATCCAAAACACTAGCCATGCTTGTTTACGGTTATTAGCAAATATGCCGTAAGTGTAAATCAGTGCTGTGGGAATAGAAATCATTGCCCACATTTCTAATAAGTTCGTAAAGCCGTTGGGATTTTCAAAAGGATGAGCTGAGTTGATCCCAAAGAAGCCACCACCGTTTTCTCCTAATTGTTTAATAATTTCAAAATGGGCAACTGGGCCACGGGCAATTACTTGAGTTGCACCTTCTAAGGTGGTTGCTGTGGCTGGGCCTGCCAAAGTTTCTGGTACACCCGCCAAGATTAATAACAAGCCACCAATCACAGATATGGGTAACAAAATTCGCGTGATTGACTTAATCAAATCGCTGTAAAAGTTGCCTAATGGTCTACCAGTTAAACCACGAATAAAGGCAATTCCTACTGCTAAACCAGTCGCCGCTGAAGTAAACATCAAGAACCCAAGGGCGAAAGTTTGACTAGCATAGCTAAAGGTTGTCTCACCAGAATAATGCTGTTGGTCTGTGTTGGTGAGAAAGGAAAGTGTAGTGTGCAGTGCTAAATCCCAACTTGGCGCACCTAAATTTGTAGGATTCAGCGGCAACCATCTTTGCAGCATCAGGATTAAATAAACTAAAATCCCCATGACGAGATTGCTATACAGTACTGCTTTGGCATACTGCCAACCTGTCATTTCTTCTTGGGGACGTATACCACTAAAGACATAAATAGCTTTTTCTAGGGGATTCATTACTGCATTAAGGAGTGTTTTTTCTCCCATGAAAACACGAGCTATATATTTCCCCAGTAAGGGAGTAGTTGCTATGACTATCAGTAATGTCAAAGCAATTTGCATCCATCCTTGTAACATGAATTTAAAAAAGCTCCTGATACATTTTTATATTGTCGAATTTTTGATGAAACACTCTTTAGCTGAATAGAGAACTGGATGCTTTTTGTTAAGGACAAAATTTAGCAGGGGAACTGAGGCTAAATTTAAAGCAACAGCTAGTACATAATCTCCATGCCAGATGATGGGTTCAGCACTTGCTAGGATGACTTGATTATTTCTAACAATGCCGAGAAATATGCAATTTTTTGGCAATAATAAGCTAGTTAAAGCTTTGCCACAATGGCAGCTGTTGCTCACAATTTTTACACTTGTTAAAGCTAATGCCATAACGCATTTTTGTAATTAAGAGAACGATAGGAAAAATGTTCTCTAGTTGTTACTAAATATCATCAACTAATTTATGAGCTAAAACAAGTAATAGAAAGGTATAAAACAGCGTTTATTTTTTATTTAGAGTGTTTATGAAACAATATACAGCGGTTCTCCGTTGAGTGAGGTACAAGAACCCCACCCCCAACCCCCTCCCCGCAAGCGAGGAGGGGAATATGATGTACCTCATGTGATTAGTAAACGCTATATATTAAATGTTTAAAACGTTTATTTTTAGGTAAACACTTCATTTATTGGTTAATAATTTGGTATAATTAATTTAGGTAAATATGGTTTTTAGTTAAAATAATAAAAAAAATTAACCATCATGCCCTAAATGGTAGATTTGAAAGTTAGATCACTTCATAAAGAATCGCCTTTAGGCAAATCTTTGCTAATTGCGGGTTTATTTGTAGTTGCACTAATTCTGGACTACTCTACACCAACTGAATATGTGTTTAGCTATCTCTACACAGGGCCCATTTTGTTAGCAAACTCCTGGTTAGGGAGACGTGGCACTTTTCAAGCTACCTTCGTTGCAGTATGCCTAACCATGCTGAATCTTGTAATGCCAGGTGGTGAAGTCATGAAGGTTTCTATGATCGCCAGTAGAGCGATCGCAGCGATCGCATTGATTGTCACAGGTGTTTTGAGCGATCGCCTACGTCGTTCGGAAGAAGCGATCGCCCTGACTCGTGCCAAACTAGAAGCTCAAGAGGAACTGTCTAGAGTGCGTGAAGATTTTGCTTCTACTCTCACCCACGATCTCAAAACTCCGTTGCTGGGAGCAATTGAAACTCTCAAAGCTTTTGAACAAGAAAAATTTGGTGCTGTCTCATCGGCACAGAAAAAAGTTTTATCTACAATGACGCGTAGTCATCAAACTTCCCTACAACTGCTAGAAACTTTGTTGGATATCTATCGCAATGATACAGAAGGCTTAAAACTCAACTTAGCACCTGTAGATTTGGCTATTTTGGCAGAAGAAGCTGCTAGTACTCTCTCGGAGTTAGCAGCTAGCCGTCGCGTTTATCTTTCACTTAACTATGGTGACTCTGATTGGCGGCGATCACTATGGGTTAAAGGTGATGCTTTGCAACTTCAACGAGTTTTGACTAATCTTTTAGTTAATGCTATCAACCATTCTCGGCGCGGTGAGCGTGTGGAAGTGGTATTAGAACCGCAAGCTTCCTATCAAGTAGTGAAAATTTTAGATACCGGTGCAGGTATTGTACCTGAACAATTCTCCCATTTATTTGAACGATTTTACCAGGGACATAGCCAACGCCAAGCTAAAGGTTCTGGATTAGGGCTTTACCTATCTCGGCAAATTATTGCAGCCCACGGCGGTATAATTTGGGCAGAGAACAGAGTACCTATTGGTGCGATGTTCGCTTTCAAGCTCCCCGTTTACCCATCTCAATCTTCTCTTACTGTGTGAGATGCCATCTACCCCAATCAAAATTCTCCTAGTAGAAGATGATGAACTTTTTCGTTTAGGTTTGCACGTGCGATTGCAACAAGAAACTGGCTTAGAGATTATCGCTGAGGCCGAAGATGGAGAAACAGCTATTGAGTTAATTAACCAAAAATCTTTCGATGTAGTGCTACTAGATGTGGGATTGCCAGGAATTGGGGGAATAGAGGCCTGTCGTCAAATTAAGCAGCAAAATCCTCAGTTACCAGTTTTAGTTTTGACTTCCCACTCGCAAAAGTCTCTAATTGCCCAATTAATTGAAGCAGGCGCTCAAGGCTACTGTCTCAAAGGAGTGGCAGCAGAAAAATTAGTGCTGGCACTTCGTTCTGTCGCTGCTGGGGCATCTTGGTGGGATGAAACTGCAACCAAAGAAATTCGTTCTACTTTTGCATCTGATCTTGGCGAACCTAACTCAGAAAATATCTCAAAACTTTCCAACCCCCTAACCCAACGCGAACAAGAAATTTTGTTACTGTTGGCAGCCGGAAAAACTAATCAAGAAATTGCTCTGGCACTTTACATCACACCTGGGACTGTGAGGGTTCATGTTCATGCGATTTTGCAGAAATTAGAAGTGCGCGATCGCGCTCAAGCTGTTGTTGTTGCTCTACAAAAAAGTTTAATTAAGGGACTTGTGTAGAAATAAATGTAGGTATCTGGCAATACAGTTCAGTTAAGCTTTTTTCTCTCCCCCTGCTCCCTCTCTGACTTTTCACGGCATCTGGAAAACCTCTCTCTAAATCTCTCTCCTAAAAGGAGAGAGACTTTGAATTTCCCCCTTCCCGCGTCGGGAAGGGGGTTAGGGGGTTAGGTTTTTCGTGGACTTTTCCACATAACGTGAAAAGTCAGGCTCCCTCTGCCTTAACAGATAAATTTGCTTAACCTAAGCGTATTGAGATATCTGGTTGCTACAGTCGGGGTGAAAAATATTAAGCTGGTAGATAGCACATTTAAAATTTAGCGGAAATTCGCGATGCCTGCGGCGGGCTACGCCGACGCATTCATCGGCGGTTTAGAATTTCCCATTGGCGAACTACCTGTAATTACATTATGTTTGATGCATTATCTGACCGTTTAGAATCCGCCTGGAAAAAACTGCGGGGACAGGACAAAATTTCTCAATCCAACATTCAAGATGCATTGCGCGAAGTGCGCCGCGCCTTGTTGGAGGCAGATGTCAATCTCCAGGTAGTCAAAGATTTTATTAGCGAAGTCGAAGCCAAAGCACAGGGAGCCGAGGTGATTGCCGGCGTGCGGCCTGACCAACAGTTCATCAAAATTGTTCACGATGAACTGGTACAGGTGATGGGAGAAGAGAATGTTCCCATCGCAGAAGCCCAGGAACAGCCTACTATTATTCTGATGGCTGGGTTGCAAGGTACTGGTAAAACCACAGCTACCGCTAAGTTAGCCTTACATCTGAGAAAATTAGAGCGTAGCTGTTTGTTGGTGGCGACAGACGTATATCGCCCAGCAGCAATCGACCAGTTGCTAACGTTGGGTAAGCAAATTGAAGTACCAGTATTTGAACTAGGAAGCGACGCCGATCCCGTAGAAATCGCAAGGCAAGGTGTAGAACGCGCTAGGGCAGAAGGTGTCAACACAGTAATTATTGATACTGCTGGTCGTCTGCAAATTGACGAAGACATGATGGCGGAATTAGCCCGCATCAAAGCAACAGTCCAACCCCATGAAACTCTGTTGGTGGTGGACGCGATGACTGGTCAAGAGGCTGCAAATCTTACCCGCACCTTCCACGAACAGATCGGAATTACTGGGGCAATTCTCACCAAATTAGATGGTGATAGCCGTGGTGGTGCAGCGCTTTCGGTGCGAAAGATTTCGGGAGCGCCGATTAAGTTTGTGGGCGTAGGCGAGAAAGTCGAGGCACTGCAACCGTTTTATCCCGATCGCATGGCATCGCGGATTCTCGGTATGGGCGATGTGCTGACCCTGGTAGAAAAAGCCCAAGAAGAGTTTGACTTAGCTGATGCTGAGAAAATGCAGGAGAAAATTTTGTCAGCGAAGTTTGACTTTACTGACTTTCTCAAGCAGTTGCGGATGCTGAAGAATATGGGTTCTCTGGGAGGCTTGATCAAGATGATTCCAGGGATGAACAAGCTCTCAGACGATCAACTCAAGCACGGAGAAACCCAGCTAAAGCGCTGTGAGGCGATGATTAACTCCATGACTCGCCAAGAACGCCATGACCCCGATTTATTAGCTAGTTCTCCCAGTCGGCGGCGGCGGATTGCTGCTGGCTCCGGCTATAGAGAGTCAGATGTGACTAAACTGGTGGGTGATTTCCAAAAAATGCGATCGCTCATGCAGCAAATGGGTCAAGGCGGCTTCCCTGGAATGCCAGGAATGTTCGGCGGTGGTGGCATGGGCAACGCCTTCGCAGGTGCAGGCAATCGTCCCGCAGCCCCTGGATGGCGAGGTTATGATGGTGTCCCAGCCACAAAAAAGAAAAAACCCAAAGATAAAAAGAAAAAAGGCTTTGGCAATCTTTAGTCAAGAGTCATTGGTCATTGGTCATTAACCAATGACAAAGGACAAATGACTAATGACAAATAGCAGCAAATGCTAGGCAGTGCTAAAATTAGCATTTCGACCTCAGAATTTATCAGCAGAGGAAACTAACCTTCAATTTCTCGGCAGCAGCCAGATTTTAAGTTACTTCCTCACCAATTAGTTGCTAACTAATATCTAACAACAGGAGAATGATTCTTCAACCATGATCAAACTGCGCTTGAAACGATTCGGTAAAAAGCGGGAAGCAAGTTACCGCATTGTCGCCATTAACAACCTCGCTCGCCGCGATGGTCGTCCCTTAGAAGAATTGGGATTTTATAATCCCAGAACTGATGAAGTGCGACTAGACGTTCCCGCCATCGTCAAGCGACTACAACAAGGCGCTCAACCTACTGACACCGTTCGTCGCATTCTAGTAAAAGCTAATGTTTTTGAGCAGGTCAGTGCAACAGCCGCATCATAATTTCGGAACAAAACTCCCAACAGCTAGCCCCAACTATGTTGAGCTGGTTCGGTTTTTGGTGCAGCCGTTTTTGGAATCTCCAGAGACATTAAGTGTCGATTGCGAAATTTCTCAGGCCCTCAACCGGGTTTGGGTTCGCATCGCCTTTGAAAGCACAGATAAAGGAAAAGTGTTTGGTCGAGGGGGACGCAATATTCAGGCGATTCGGACAGTAATTGCCGCAGCCGCAGCCGCAGCTGGGCAATCAACATACCTGGATATCTACGGCAGCACCACGCCGGGCCGCGAGGGTATGTCTTTTGATGAAGACACAGAAGATCGATCGCCACCGCCGACTAAGAGAGAACCGCGAAATGATGGGCCTAAACCCATTGTTAAACCGCGCCTCCGTTAGGTTGAAACTAGAGAGCAAATCTGAGCGGTTGTTGTTACCTCCGCTCAGAATTTTTATAACGATGGAAAGTAGCAAAAAGATTTTTAAATCTTTTTTTGGACTCTTCACCAGTAGGGGCTATACCCTCACCCCCAGCCCCTCTCCCATCTTGGGAGAGGGGAGTAAATTTTCCAGTTCCCCTTCTCCCAATAGCGAGAAGGGGTTAGGGGATGAGGGCAAGCTGTACGCCCCTACGGATGATTAATTTGTTGCAAATATTTTTCAAAATGTAGGTAATAAAAGCATAATTTCGCCGTTAGCGAGAAAAAATTAACCTTTGTCAAATACAGATCCTCACCAATTAAGAAATACTATGGCAGGTGCCTTAACAATTCAGCTGCCGAATATTACCAGTGCGATCGCTCTAGCCGGAGATGGAGAAGAAAATCTCAAAATGCTATCTCGGCAAACAGGAGCTGCTTTAGTTCTACGTGGACAGGAATTAGTAATTTCTGGTACCGAAAAGCAAATTGATCTGGCTTCTCGATTAGTGCGATCGCTTGAAGACCTCTGGATTAAAGGCAATACTATTTCCAGTGCCGATATTTTAACAGCCCGTCAAGCTATAGATAGCGATCGCCAAGGGGAACTGCAAGATTTACAGCGAGATGTCCTTGCCAAAAGTCGTCGGGGTGAAGAAGTCCGTGCCAAAACCTTCCGCCAGCGCCAATATATTGACGCACTCCGTAAACGCGATCTCACCTTTGGAATTGGCCCTGCTGGTACCGGCAAGACTTATCTGGCTGTTGTTGTCGCCGTGCAAGCACTCCTTGCCAACCAAGTTGAAAAATTAATTTTAACTCGCCCTGCCGTCGAAGCCGGTGAAAAACTCGGTTTTTTGCCTGGAGATTTACAGCAAAAAGTTAATCCCTATCTTCGTCCACTTTACGATGCTATTTATGAATTCATCGACCCAGAAAAAGTACCCAGTTTAATGGAACGCGGTGTGATTGAAGTTGCACCACTCGCCTATATGCGGGGACGCACTCTCAATAACGCTTTTATAATTGTCGATGAAGCTCAAAATACTACACCTGCTCAGATGAAAATGGTTTTGACTCGTTTGGGTTTCCGTTCGCGGATGGTGATTACAGGCGACATGACACAAACTGATTTACCGCTTCATCAACAATCGGGTTTAGGAGTGGCTTTACAAATTTTAAAACACGTTGAAGGCATCGCCTTTTGCGAATTTTCCCAAAGAGATGTTGTACGCCATCCTCTAGTTCAGCGTATTGTCGCTGCTTATGAACAATACGAAAAATAGTCAAATGACAAAGGACAAATGACAAATGACCACAACATTGAAAGAATTTTTAGAAGCTTGCGAGACTCTTGGAACGTTGCGTTTAATTGTTACTAGTAGCGCTGCTGTTTTAGAAGCACGGGGTAAGATAGAAAAGTTATTTTATGCAGAATTGCCTAAAGGTAAATATGCGAATATGCACACTGAAGGCTTTGAGTTTCACTTGAATATGGATAAAATTACTCAGGTGAAATTTGAAACAGGTGAAGCGAAAAGAGGTAACTTTACAACCTATGCTATCCGGTTTTTAGATGATAAACAGGAATCTGCTTTAAGCCTCTTTTTACAATGGGGTAAACCAGGAGAATATGAACCAGGACAAGTGGAAGCTTGGGAAGCTCTAAAAGAGAAGTATGGGGAAGTTTGGGAACCTTTAACAGCAGAAATTTAATACAGCTAAACTGATAGGGGTGGAGGAAATCGGATATCTGCACTGAACTGCTCGATATTAACGCTGCGATGAATTGGTAAAATATATTCTAAATTTTCGTGAGGACGGGGAATAATGTGATTAGAAAGTACCTCGCCACCGTCAACTCGCAGCACCGCCTTTAATCCTGCTGTCACTGCTACATTCACCTCGCCTATAACTCCTCGAATTAAGACAGTAATTCGTCCCAAATCAGTATTTTCATAACCAACAAGGGTTACACGGGCAGCTTTACACATGGCATCTCCCACTTCCAAAGCTGTGGGAACGCCATAAACTTCAATCATGCCTAATGCCAATGTCATGCTATCACTATAAATTCGGGATAGGGCTAATTATCTCACTACAAAGTTTTAATTTATTACAGAAAATTACTTACAGCTATTTTCAGATAAATAGACCACGCGGTAGGGGCGCAAGGCCTTGCGCCCCTACGACAGGTGTGGTTCAAATACATGAAAACTGCTGTATTTTATTATCGATAAATAATAAACATTAAATACAAAACTACTAATGCTTGTAATGAAGGGAATTTGGAGTTTTTGCTTGTTGTTTTTTTTCCTGTTGTGGGGTAATGAAGCTTTTGCGGGAGAGTTGTCTGAAAGGTTAGCAAATTTTCCCCAATGGGAAAAACTAACTTCAGTGCAATCGGCTTCGGGTGATTTGGTTTATCCTGAATGGATGGCTGGTACTTGGAAAGTTACAAGTACATTAGTAGATTTAGCTGCGCCTTTAGCACCAGAGATTGTAACACCAGGGTTTGAAGGTAATCGCCGACAATTAAATCAACCTG
Organism: Nostoc sp. DedQUE09; assembly: GCF_034530915.1. Classification (NCBI taxonomy): domain Bacteria; kingdom Bacillati; phylum Cyanobacteriota; class Cyanophyceae; order Nostocales; family Nostocaceae; genus Nostoc; species Nostoc sp. DedQUE09. The sequence continues at coordinate 55,696 of NZ_JAVRCE010000014.1, read as the reverse complement.
TGAGTTTTGTAGTAAGATTTGTGAAAGAGCAACCATCTATTTCTCGGTTAAAAATACTTCCTCAGATAGGTTACAAATTACCAATTTTAGTAGCGGATAGAGCATTTAATAGCTTGAATTTGGCAAGGGCTTATTTAGGGGATGAAGCAGTGTTATCAGTCAAAGTAGATCCAGATTCACCTAATCGTCAAATTATGTTCTTGCGTAGCAGTCGCCAACTAGTTTCTATTGTGACTGCACGTGCTACAGAAACTACCCCTGATGGCAAGTTCATCACCACAGAAGTGTTTCAACAGCTATTTAAAGGTGGCTCACGCCCCTATTTAAACTCTGTAGAATCGACTACGGCTTATCATAAAGTTCCAACATCTAATCCGGCGATTGAAGCAGATCAAGTTACTGCTGTCTATCTTTCACCCCAAGATCCAGATTACTTTAAAGCAAGTTCTCGACCAGTTGCTCTCTATCGCTATCGCCTCGAATTTTTCCCTCAAGAACTACCAACTACTCCCAAAGAGTGATTTGTCATCTAGTTCTTGACTACCTTGTAACACGCTTGTAGTATATAGATTCCAAGTTTACGATCGCGCTCTTGGACGGTGTGCATCATGGCCAAATTTCAAGATATTGTCAATTACTTTCGCTCTTACTGGAAGCCGAGTGTTTTCAGTATTACAGCATCCAGCGTTTACGAAATTATTGATTTGGTTGTTCCTTATGCGATCGGGCAGATATTAAACGTTTTATCTGCTCAACCCTTGGACAAACCAATTCAAAGTGCGATCGCAACTTTTTCGGACATCACCAATTACCCAGTTAATAAAACTCTATCTTTGGGTGTATTACTGGGTTTAATTTTTATTGTCACCGTAGTCAGAGCGCCAACACAACCCTGGTTAACCAATTGGTTTCATTGGGATATAGCCTTCAGGTCGCGTCGAGAAAAAAACGAAACAGCGATCGCTAAAGTTCTGACTCTGCCACTAGAATTTTATGATGAAAATAACCCTGGACGTATTGCCGGTAGAGTAGCTAGAGGTGTTGCTAACCACACTTGGGCGTATCCCGAAATTGCCGGACAGTTGATTCCTAAACTGGCTCGTGTACTGGGAATTTTTGTGTTTATCTTGTTCATTGAGTGGCGGATTGCAGTTTTATATCTAATTTCCTTTGTAATTATTCTCAGCTTCAGCTTGAAGGGTTTACAACAGCTAATTAGGTACGAAACTCGTCTGGATAAGTATGGAGAGAACACCGAAAGCCGCACTTCCGAATTAATCACCAATATCAAAACGGTGAAAGCATTTGCTACAGAAACTAGAGAACTGAAGCGGCAAAAGCAACGTTTGGATCGTGAACTAATGGTGCTTGATTATCGCATCCACAAAGGTTATACAATACTGGGTACTTGGCAAAGAACCGTAATTCAGTTTTGTGTATTTACAATTCTGGGTTTGACTTTAGCAGCAACAGTAAATGGGAGAATTTCTCTTGGTCACTTTGTCATGACCTTAACTCTTTCTAGCATGGCTTATGCTGAATTAGAACCTATCAGTAGCTTGGCAGAAGTTTTTGCCCGTCGTTATTCTTCAATGCTGCGGTTTCACGAATTTCTCCAAGAGCCAACTGCATCCGATTCAGCCAGTCTTTTAGAAGAAAGCAACCAGACAGAATCACCTTATAAATTTACTGGAAAACTTGAGTTATCTCATATCAGTTTTGGATATGATGCCAACCGTCAAGTTTTGCAAGATATTAACTTGTTGATTGAGCCATACCAAACAATAGCATTAGTGGGGCGTTCCGGTTCTGGTAAGTCTACTTTAGTGAAATTGTTGTTGCGATATTTTGAACCTCAAGCAGGTCAAATTCTGATTGATGGTCAAGATATTCGCACTTTGGATGTGGGTAAGTATAGACGGAGATTAGCGATCGTTCACCAAGAAGTAGACGTTTTCAACGGTACTATATTGGATAACCTCACCTACGGCAGACCAAATGCCACTTTTGAGCAGGTCCAGGAAGCCTGTAGAATTGCCAGAGTAGATGAAGTAGTGCAGCACTTACCCAAAGGTTATTACACTGTCGTGGGGGAACGAGGTGTCAGGTTATCTGGAGGACAAAGACAACGCTTGGGAATTGCCAGAGCGTTGTTAGTGGAACCAGACGTGCTGGTTTTTGACGAAGCTACCTCTAGTTTAGATTATGAGTCTGAGCGTTCAATTCAGCTAGCGATGCGATCGATTCAGGGTACTTGCACCACCATCGTTATTGCCCACCGTCTAAGCACAGTCCGGGAAGCCGATAAAATTGTCGTTCTAGAGCAAGGAAAGATTGTAGAAGTGGGTAGCCACGATGAACTCTTGCGTCACGAGGGTATTTACCGCCGCTTGCACTCTCTGCAAGAAACAGGAGAACTCCTGAGTTAGGGCAATACGGTTCGGATAAGCATTTTTCACTTTCCTTATGATCTGGGGAATGGGTTTGCGGGTAAAGGGGAAAGGATGTATTCAAAACCTTTCCCCTTTACCCTTTACCCTTTAACCGAACCGTATTGTGAGTTAGGGGACATACACATTTTGGATTTGGATTCACCCCACAAATGAATCCGCCTGATTAAATCGACTTTATTCACAATAAGGTCGATTTTTTTATAGATATCTTCAGAAATTAAATATCTGTTATCTAAAACCCTTTCGTGCCTATTCGGTGGTACAACTAATATTATCAAGTGGGGAATTTGCTCCTATTCCCCAAGAAAAACGTTAGCCATTGAAATTAGTTTTACGCGCTTGGATGAAGCGCAAGAAGTAAATAAATAATCCATTGACTACTGCTGGAATACTAATCACTAATCAAAGTCTTCCAATCAGAAAAAATTAAGATTTGCTCTTACCTGATTCTTTCTGTGCCGCCTCACTATATTTTTTATAAAGTTGAGTACGAATCTTAGCTTCTTGATAACGGCTGTGGGTTTGTGGTACTGTACTCATTAAATCTGAAGCCCGTTGCCACTTAGCAGCAATCTCTAACCACTGAGTTGAGGTTGTAGCTGTTTTTCCAGATGCAGAAGCAAGGTTTGCAATTCGCACAGATATTTGAAATGGATCGTCAGATGGCTCAGAAAAGCTATTGTTAAGAGAGCGAGATGGTGTTTGGGCTTTCCTGTCTTTAGTATTTTCTGTAGTTAGAGATTTGGAAGTTTCTGCTTGTATTAGGTTTTTCAATTTATGACCTAGCTGGGCATAAACAACCCAACTAAGCAATAACAGCGAGCATAAACCAGCTGCTGCTAATATCTTGGTTTGAGGTTTATTTTGGTATTTTTCTTTGTTAATGAGTACTAAAGGACGAGAGACTTGAGTTTTAGGATAATTTGGTTTTCCTAGTTCAGCTTGAGCTTCTGTGAAATCTTTAATTAATTGCTTTACAATATTTGGCTGAATTAATGTAATTTCCTGTGACCAAAGCAATTGATTTTCGCGATCGCTATCTATTTCTTTTAACCACAGCAATTGTTGTTCTCGAACAATCCGACTGTTGATTTTGACGCGGCGAATGTGACGTGGGGCGATAGACTCAAGAATTTGCTGGATTTGTTCTACCAGGGGAGATTGCTCAAGTTGCTCTACTTTAGCTGCCTCACACAGAATTTGTAAGACACCATCAGAAAAAATGGCTCTGGTTCTGACACAAGACTGGGCTAGCTTTTCGTTCAATAGCTGAATAATCGCCGCAACGCTGCCTTGGTGAGCTTGCCAAGCTATATCGTTTATCCGGTCTACCACCTGAAATTTAGTGATAGCTCTTCCACCCTGACTGATTAACGTATTCATTAATTTAGGGACTCTTTTCTACTGACCTTGATCTTGTCTTCGATTTTACGAGTAAAAAGATGAGTTGCCAAATAATATCATAAATATGGAAATCTGGAGCTTTCCTTTTCGGTTTGCTAAGGACGCTCGCTGACGCTGAGTTAATTTGTACGCTTCTACGCCTTGAAAACGTGCAATTCTCGGACTGAAACTTTGCTTTTTAGGTAACGCCCATGCTGACGGACGAGTTACCTGTTTGACATATTACATTATCGTGTCTTTTTGCGACAGTGCGAAACAGCCGCCATATGCGATCGCAAATGTATAGCTAGATAGTATCAGGGTCAACGCCAAGCGATCGCAGTTGTTCCTTCAACCTTTCCACCTGCGACTCTGCTTGTTCCCTCGCCAATCTTTCCTGTTTCAGTGCCTCTGCCAACTCCTCTGGAATCAGCAACTTTTCTCCAGTGTCTTCTCGATAAAAACCAATCAGTTGCCCCTCTATTTGCAAGCGCAGCTGCAAAGGTTCACATCGACTATCTGTAATTGGCTCATATACCTCGCCTCGCAGCCGATACCCTTGTAATTGCTCCTTAATCCACTCTCCCTTGGGGTCAAATAACCAGTACTCTATTACGCCTAACTGTTCATAGAGGGTCTTCTTGAAGCCCGTGTCCTGGTTTTTAGTACCCTCGGAGGTCATTTCAAAGATTACTACAGGCACTTGTCCCTCTTCCCATATCTTGTAATTATCTCGTCCTCCAGGAGCGACATTAAAAATCACCATTACATCAGGAGCTACCCGTAACCTCGGAAAACCCTGAGCATAATAGAGAAACTGGTTACTCAAAACCGTTGCTTGCCGATCCAGCAAATATTGCCTCAATACTTCTAAAGTTGCCAGTAAAGCACATAGATGAGCATAACTTTCTGCCAAAGGTTCACCATCCGAGCTTGGATAAAAAACTTCTGTTGATTGAGAATTGGGTAAGAGGCTAGTCACGTCGCTTCGCTCCGAATTCAAAATTCAAAATTCAAAATTTCCATAAATAAATTTAGTTGCCTGTATCCTTTTCTGTTTCGGTCATCATTCGCCACCTGTTGAGAAAATGCCTGGATGATTATATTATCTCAAGGACTTTCCTTGAAATTTCTAGAACTGCCGAGTAAATGAAGGGGACAGAGGTGATGAGAGAGAATAACCATGTCCAATGTCCCTCCAGAGTCCTGAGTAATGAGTGCTGAGTGCTGTTAGCGGTAGCGGGCGTTTTGCCCAATGCCCAATCCCCAACAATATTGTTCAAATACCATACAAAATAGTCGTATCGGGATACTTTTATGAGGAATTATAGTTTTTTTTAGCTTTTTGCCACAATGGCAATACTAAATAGCACAGCGATCGTTACATTAGAAGATATATAAATAAAAATCAACAATGATTTTTTTTCGTTCGCAGTTCACACAAAATCATGAGTGCAAGTACCATTATTTCCGATAATCCCTTACTCCAAGGCACTGGTTTACCTCCCTTTACAGAGATTAAACCAGAACGAGTTGTACCAGCCTTTAATCAGTTGCTAGCAGAACTTGACCAGCAACTTGCCACCTTAGAGGCTTGCGTACAGCCGACTTGGAGTGGTTTAGTAGAACCCTTAGAAAAGCTGACAGAACGGCTTACCTGGAGTTGGGGGGCGGTAAATCATTTAATGGGTGTTAAAAATAGCCCGGAACTGCGCGAAGCTCATGAAATCGTACAGCCACTAGTCGTACAATTTATCAACAAACTCGGTCAAAGCCAACCCATCTACAATGCTTTTAAGGCACTCCGTAGCAGTGATAGTTGGGCAACTTTAGAATTAGCTCAACAGCGCATTGTAGAAGCCGCCATTCGAGATGCAGAACTTTCTGGTGTTGGCTTAAAAGGAGAGGCAAGAGACCGTTTCAACGCCATTCAGATGGAGTTGGCAGAACTTTCTACTAAATTCTCTAACCATGTACTTGATGCCACGAAAGCCTTTAGCTTAACTCTGACAACAAAAGCAGAAATTGACGGTTTACCACCAAGTTTGGTGAGTTTAGCCGCTCAAGCTGCACGAGCAGCGGGAGAAGAGAACGCCACACCAGAAAATGGCCCTTGGCGCATTACTTTAGACTTCCCCAGCTACGGCCCTTTCATGCAGCACAGTACCCGTCGAGATTTGCGTGAAAAGCTCTACAAAGCTCATATCACTCGCGCTTCTAGTGGCGATTTAGATAATAACCCGTTAATTGTGCGTATTTTGGAGTTACGGCAAGAACTTGCAGATATACTTGGCTTTAAGAGTTTTGCCGAGTTGAGCCTTGCAAGTAAAATGGCTCCTAATGTTGAGGCAGTTGAAGCACTATTAGAAGAACTACGCCAGGCCAGTTATGATGCTGCTGTCAAAGACTTAAAAGAACTCCAAGCTTTTGCTGCATCTTATGGAGAAGAATATCAGGATTTAAAACATTGGGACATCAGCTTTTGGGCAGAACGCCAACGAGAAGCAAAATTTGCCTTTACCGCTGAAGAATTACGTCCCTATTTTCCCCTTCCCCAAGTGCTAGATGGCTTGTTTGGACTTGTTAAGCGGCTGTTTGGTGTTACAGTGACCCCTGCTGATGGTCAAGCCCCAATATGGCATGAAGATGTCCGTTATTTCCAAATAGCCGATGAAACTGGTTCTCCCATCGCTTACTTCTACTTAGACCCCTATAGCCGTCCAGCAGAAAAACGCGGTGGTGCTTGGATGGATGTATGCATCAATCGTGCCAAAACTGAAAATGGTGCAACTGCCATCCGTTTGCCTGTGGCTTATTTGATATGTAACCAAACTCCCCCAGTAGATGGCAAGCCGAGTTTGATGACTTTCTATGAAGTAGAGACTTTGTTCCACGAGTTTGGTCATGGATTGCACCACATGCTCACCAAGGTTGACTATGCGGGAGCCGCAGGTATCAATAATGTGGAATGGGATGCAGTTGAACTACCGAGTCAGTTTATGGAAAACTGGTGTTATGAGCGACCCACTTTCTTTGGCATGGCTAAACATTACGAAACTGGAGAAGCTTTACCAGAGCATTATTATCAAAAGCTGCTAGCGGCGCGTAATTATATGAGTGGTACTGGTATGTTACGGCAAATTCACCTTAGCAGCGTTGATTTAGAACTACACTACCGCTATCGTTCCGGCAGCAATGAAACTCCAGCAGATGTGCGTCATCGCATAGCTAAGACTACTACTGTTTTACCACCACTTCCAGAAGATTCAATTTTGTGTTCTTTTGGGCACATTTTTGAAGGTGGTTATGCAGCAGGTTACTACAGTTATAAATGGGCTGAAGTCCTTAGTGCTGATGCTTTTGCTGCTTTTGAAGAAGCTGGGCTAGAGAATGAAGAAGCAATAAAAGCTACAGGTCGCCGTTATCGGGATACGGTGCTAGCACTCGGTGGTAGCAAGCATCCAATGGAGGTGTTTAAAACTTTCCGGGGTCGTGAACCAAGTACGATCGCTTTGCTCAGGCACAATGGTTTAGTAAGTGCTGCTGCAAACTAAATAATATCAAGTCCGGGTAATTAGTTATGATTCCCACTGTCATTGCACCCCACCCCCAACCCCTCCCCGCAGGCTACAGTGTACACACATCCTGTCAATTAAGCCCAAACCTTGGATTTACCCCCCTTAATCCCCCCTTGCAAAGGGGGGAAATCGGTTCTCCCCTTTACCAAGGGGGAGTTAGAGGGGGTGAGAAGGACTTGTGTGTACACCGTAGCCGCAGGCGGGGAGAGGAGACAAAGCGTAGCTTTGGCGGGGTGGGGTTCTTGGGGTTTAATAAGCAATCAAGCGGACATGACATAACACATCTGTGGAGATGTTGTATTGCAACGTCTCTACATTAAGTATTGGCTTAACTAAACATTATTTTCCTCGTTTAAGGTGTTTCTGGAAGAATCGGTTCTCCGGCAACATCATCTAAGCGGATGCTGCCTAACAAATTTCGCCACTCTGCTTTCAGTGCTGTATCTTGAGGATTTTTTTGACGCAGTTCAGCCAACGTCGTCAGTGCCTCGTACCATATTCCATTTTGGGCATAGATAGCATAACGCTTTATAGGTTCTGCCGTTTCTATTTCTTTGCTTATTGGTTGACTCAGATTAACTCGTTTTATTACCCCTTCAACAAAACTTGGAGGCGAGTTCTTTTGCTTGTCACAGTTAATAGTGAAAAACCAACGGTATTGTTTGTCTACTGCTAAACCGGATGCATTGCTAGGTAAAGAAACGCGGATGACTCCTGGCTTATCCGATAAAGCGATCGCTTTTTTGTATACCTCGTTAGCTTCCCCATCTTGCAGCACAAATTCAACTGTATATGGCGAATCTTTGGTATATGGCACATAGAAAAACCAACTTGGATGTTCTATTGTTGTTTGTCCCCAGACATTAATCACTGAGTTAGCTTCCTGAGTAAAGGGTACTAAAGCAGTCAAGTCAATTTTAGTAAGTGGACATGCAGCCAATTCCCCGCGCTTTGCTCCACCACGAACGCGACCTCCAGGAGGGGAGCCAGATGGAATTGGAGGTTGATTAAAGGTTTTGGCTTGAGCAAGAATCGTTTTAGCATTAGAGCGATTAGGGGTTGGTTTCGCCAGTACTGGAGTCAGATTAGCTAATAAACTTGTACAGCTAAAAGCTACTATTAAAAACAGTTTTATCGGTTGTGAATTTGAATTCATAGAAACCTGACCTCATAAAATTTTAGATTGGGCATTGAAAAGAGGCAGAGGGGCAGCACTTCTCTACGAGACGCTGCGCGTAGCTTGCTTCCCCGGAGGGGTACGGCTACGCTCTGTTACCGAGGGGCAGAAGGGAAAAACTTACTGCAACTTCTCCCCTACTCAATACTTGTCGGGTTTTGGGTGAAAGGGACTCATGTTAAAGGGAAAAAACCTTAGATATCGAGCCTTCCAATCCTTTTCCCCTTACCCTTTTCCCTTTAACCAAGCAATATTGCTCCCCTACCCCTATTCCCCATTCCCCAGCCGCACTTTTGTTTTTGAATTATTATGAATTGACATCAAACTCCCCATAGCCACCAACGATAAAGCCGACGGTACAAAAGGCACCCAAGCACCTGAAATTAACAGACCAAAGCAAACTACATACAAAAGGCTAGAAGTAACACCAATTGCCAACGCCAACCAGGGTAAGGAAAGCCTGCGCCAAGCCAAGACTCCCCCAATTAAAGACCAGCCCCAAATCCAGACCACCTCTGCCCACCATGACCAAGCCCGCAGCAACGGCCGCCCATCCTGGACTGCACTAAGGATCTGGCTGACCATGTGAGCTTGTACCAGTACTCCTGGCATTTGCTCATCTAAAGGAATACCATAAGGTGTAGGCCAAGTGTCTGGAGAATCCCCTTTTGCAGTCACACCAATGAGAACAATTCGGCCTTTGATGGCGTTGGGGTTAATTGGACTAGATAAAAATTGCGTTAGCTTTACCTGTTCGGCTATTTCTTTTGAAGAACGATAGTTGAGTAAGATTTGACCGCCATTAGCATCAATATTTTGATAGCCACCAGTCCGAGACTTCAGATTTGGAAAAATAGTCTTACCCAACTGCAAATTTCCTTTAGGGGTGAACTTTGTTTGAATTCCTAAAGGGCGCAGATAAAGGGATGCTAGTTGTAAACTAAAGGAATATTGAGCAGAACACAATGATGTCGTCTCCTGATTCATGAACAGAAGATGCCGACGAATAACTCCATCGCGATCGTGAATAAAGTCACTGAATCCCAGATTTCCTGGGGGGATTTCTGGTGGTCCCTTAATGCCTTTGATATTTACTGAGCGATCGCTCCCCTTGCATACGCCAACCAAGTTCTGAGTTTGCTGAAGACGAGTAATTAAATCTGGCTCTTTGGCCTGAAAATCACGGTAGATATCCAAGCCGATCGCGCGGGGTTGGTATTGATTCAGTTTTGCTAAGAGTTTATTGAGAGATTTTTCGGAAATAGAAGCTCCGATCAAGTACTCGCCATTTTGTCTTTGAATGGCTAAATCTTCATCGTCAATTGTGATGAGCAACAGTCGGGGATCGAGACCTTCGGCAGGGCGCGATCGCATCATCAGGTCAAAGGTTGAAATCTCTGGATTTTCTAGCAATCCCAACAATCTCACGCCACAAACCAAAGCTGTAACTGCCAAGCTGGATAACACAGTTCTCTGAAATCTGCGTCTGTTAAATAAAGGTAAATTTGCTTGATCTTCATCTTCAGATGTTGTAGACCTTAATTCATCCCAAGTCGGTGGTATCTGCGCCGGATTTTGGCAAATTACTGGTAGCCAAGTTGCACAAGGAAATTTATCTTCAAGTCCTTGCAAGCGTTCCCGTGCTTGGCGTACTGCTTGATATAAAGACTCGCCACCGGCAAAGCCTTGGAGAAAATATTTTAAAAACTCCTTTGCAACTTGGTCTGGGACGGGTTCGCGCATGACAATTATTTGAGGAATTTGCAAATCAGCCAATTCTCGCGCCAGCCCCAATCCATCACAGGAGTTGAATATAGCTAATTGCAAACCATTTTCAATGGCATTTTTGAGAGCATACCTTAACTCGCCAATGGTAAGACTATCAGTTCTATTCAGATAAATTCGTCCGCTTTCTCCATTTCCTTGACTGGAACTGTGTCCGGCAAAGAAGAGAATATCCCAGTTTTTTTTCCAGAGATGCTCAGTCAAGTCCTTACGTTGTGGTTCTACCAAAAAGCTCACCTCTGCGTTACCACACTGTTGCAGTAAAGCTCGATCGGCTTGGGTGTCAATCCCCTTGCTATTGCCCACAATTGCCAAAATATTGACTAATTGATTGAGAGCGCGTGGCTTGTGAATGCGATCGTAAGATGGTGAAGCAAGGGCAATTTCAGCTTTGGGATAGCGTTCTAATAAGTCCCACAGATGCCAGGGTAATAGCTGCAATTGGCTATTTTCTGTTTGCAAAATCACCCGTACTTCGTCGCTGGACGATAATCTTTCTAACCATTTTTCCCTCAACGGGCGAAACTCCTCTGCTCGCAGCCAGGTATTAAAGCGTGCCCGCAAAATATGAGAAGCGTTTTCGCAGTCTTGAACCATCGATACATTCGTTACCTGCATTTTGTCAGCATGGAGGCGATAACGATTGCCTATCTGCCGATAACTAAACTGCCAATGACTATAATAGAGCGGCATTTCCGGGAATGAAGGGAGCCTTCCAGTGATTTCGGTTGTAGCACGCTCGTGTTCTTCACCAATTTGGAGGGTGACAGCAAACCCCTGCTCAAAACTACCCTCGCCAAATTTGATCGCCACTAATTTACCCATAACCGTTGCTATCTCCCTGTGCCATATCGTGCCTTGTTCTAATGTCCGATCGCAAGCTCCATAAGCGTCTACAGATTTTTTTCAAAATCCCTAAAAACTGGCTTGGATTTTTAATTTTTAATTTTAATTAATGAGTTATCTCTTAATAAAGTACCGATAAAAAGGGAAGATAGCTACATATTTCAAATTCGGAAATATTCGGTAATGCTGGTATTATCCAAGGCTACTCTAACGCTAAATTCTTCTGTGGGTTCACCACGAAACTGCAACTGAATGTAGTTGTCTGATTTTCTAGATTGAGCATCTAGAAATACTGCTCCTGAACTATCTATAACAGTAAGATGAACTCCTGGTGGCAAGTAGATTTGATTTCCAGTGGCGTGCAATTGGAGATGAATATTAGTTTGTTGATCTTTTTCGGGGCTGATTTCCACAATCAACATCACAGGTTGGTTGTAGATTTGGATACCTAAATCAATTACTTTTGCCCGTTTAGTAATTGATTCTGGTTGTTTGAGGGTATCTAATTCCAAAGTTTCAACACTGCGAAAGGCATAAGTTGGTCTGAATTCCGGCACGTTCCACAGCGATTCAATAGTCTCCCAACCCGTCTCAAATATACCAGCAAACCACTGACTCAAATTCACTAATGAATTAACTGGGGATTGACGCAGTTCCCAGATGTGGTCAATAAAAGCTTCCAATGGTTGCAGTTGCGCTAAAGGAACTGTTTCAGTTGCCACACTAGGGATAAAACCAAGCAGCCTTGCTTCTTCGAGCGATTCATCAAATTGAACTATTAAATAACCCACCCGCTCTTCCCAAGTTTCTGGAGGAATAGAACATATCTGCTGATGCAGATGCACGGGGCGACACTCCAGACGGCCAATTGAGGGCACTTCTAAATCAGCGACATCCCCACAAAGGCGCATGATGGAGTTCCAACTGTCACTAGCTTGAAGATCGGTAGGAATATCCATCATCTGCAAGTAATCATTCACCACCCATACAGCTAAAGTATTCAGCCGGACTTGCTCTGCTTTTTCCGGATTTGGCTGCTGGTTAGCAAATTGCTGGGCAGTTATGCGAGCTGTTTGGGAAATTGGCAATGTTAAAGCGAAATCGTTTAGCTGATAGGTGGAGTTATTCATAAGTCAATTTCTAGGGATCAATGCTGCTATGTATATATCACCCGCATTTAATAAATTTATGCCACAAAATTGAATATTGGAAAAAGAGAATTAGGGACTGGGGATTAGGTAAAAATATCCCATAAAATTAGAAGATTGTATATTGAAATGATCTAGCAAATAGAGCTTTTGAGTATTTATACTTTTATCAAGATAGCTTCAAGCTGCTAAAAGCGGTTTATCAACTAGCAGATAGTTTGCCAAATTTTGAGCGGACAATTTGAGCGATCAATTACAAAGATCGGCTTCCCAAATCACAACCAATTGCCAATCAATACATAGGCAGACCAAAAGCTTGGCGCTCTGTAGTTGGGATGTTTCAGAAGTTGTAGCTGGGCACGATGGACTGCTTCGGCTTTGGTGATTTTGCCACTCTTGAGTTCTCGATAGAAGGCACTAACAAACATTGCTGTTGATTCATCATCAATTTGCCACAGGGAAGCGATGGTACTACGTGCCCCAGCTCGGACAGCTGCTCCTGCTAGTCCGAGTGCTGCACGGCTGTCTCCTGTTGCTGTTTGGCAAGCACTCAAAACTAATAGTTCTACTACAGTTTTACCCTGACTACGAAAGAGAGTATCAAAATCTTTGACATTGATCTGACCATCGAAATCTAAAATAAAAGTGTCTTCCAGGCGGGAACTAAACTGACCGTGGGTTGCCAAATGCACTATGTTGAATGAAGTAGCACCAATTTCACTTTCCAAATTTTTTTTCTTAAAATCTCCATCCAATAGGCTGGTTGTCGAAACTCCTGCTTTAGCAATCCCGTCAAATTCAGATTTAATTGCCAGTAATGGTGCAAACTTGGAAAATCCTGGCGGTGGCTGAGTCAGTCCTGCGGTTAGCGCTCTCAGCTGCTGTTTTACCAGCGGTTTCGGGTCGAGGAGTTGTAGACCGACGCTTAGGGCGATCGCATATTTCTCTACTAAATATTGTTTACCATCGTAGAGAGCTGCCATTGGTAAATTGCGTAATGGGCCATCTAAGACGAAGACTAACGTATCGACGCTACTCTTTTGCAATTGTGGCTCAATAGGTTTCAGCAGCCAACTGTAAACTTCTTGTAATTGGGTTTGGACGATCTTAGTAGCAGTTGGATCGACAAGATTTCTTCGCAGTTCTATTAAGAGTTTCTCTACTTTGGCTTGGGAAATCTTGGTACTGTAGCTTTGCAGAGGTTGTGTAGGAATTTTGACAATTACCTGGAGTTGATCACGAAGAATAATTGGGTAAAGGATGGCAGCCTTGGAATTATCTTTGTCTACTACCCGATCGAGGGCTACTTTCTGACCTTGCAGACAAGCTTCCTGAAAGAAGTCGTCTAATTCTGCTAGTTGGAGTGCTTCAATCCGTTCGCGTGCTTTCTCCAATATTTTTTCATTTGGTTTTCCTTTTTGAGATTGCAGTAGTAACTCCACTGACTGGCGGTAGACGGGTTCTACACTGTCTCGGAAGTCAAATTGCACATCCTGGTTCACTACATCTTTATTGACTACTAAATCTCTGCGGAGAGACTCAAGAGTGTTTACAGCAGCATCATAAGCGGCGATCGCACCATTAATATCTTTTTGTGCCCAAAGCAATCTACCTAACTGCCACTCCAAGCTATAAGTAATTTCTGGTGCATTGCTACTCTGTGCCAAAGCTAATCCTTGTTTGGTCAGGTCTTGCGCTTCTGACCACTGTCTGGTTTCTTCGTACAAGCCGCCTAAACTCTTCAGAGCATAAGCCTCTGCCCGCTTGTCTCCTAAATTGCGGGATTGCTGGATGGCACTAGCGAGTAACTTTGCTGAGTCTTTTGTACTTAATCCTAAGTAAGAACTCTGACTTGATGCTTGTAATCCACCACTCTTGACTTTTGCTAAACTTTGTGAAAAGTTAACCTGAGCGTAAATACTCGCACGGCTGAGGGGAAGTTGCTTGAGGTGGGACTCAATGGACGGCAAAAGAGTTTGAACCTTTGCCCATTCTTTACCTTTAATCAATAGTCCCAGGTGATTGAGTTGCGCTTGAACTTTTGTCAGGGGTGAGGGAGATACTGCAACTGTTTGTTGATAATAGGCGATCGCCTGTTCCTTTTGGTTTTGTTTACGGGCATTATTCCCCAAGCTGAACAGACTAGCCCCAATATCAGCGCTTGATTTGAGATTTTGAGCAATTATCAGGCTTTCTTCTAATGCTTCGCGTGACTTTTTCAAATCGCCCAATACCAAAAGGGCATCACCGAGCGATCGCAAACTCACTGTCTTTTCTAGAGAATCTGGTTGAGATTTTAACGTCTGACTTATTCGTTCGAGGGTTTTGAACGCTCGCGGGTAAAATCCTTGGGTGCGCCACGCCTGTGCTTGATTAATTAGCGATCGCACCACGCCAGTTTGATTATCTGCTTGTTTGTAAATTTCTTCTGTCTGCTGCCAAGTTGCCAAAGCCGCCTCGGACTTTCCCATTGCCAATTGCAGACGACCTTGAATATCTAGTGATTGGGCAAATATTTGCAGATTTTGGTTTTTATCCTGTCCTTGGAGTAAATTTAAGCTTTCTGTAATTGCTTGCTGCGCCTGACTCCATGCACCGAGTTGTTGGTAAGCTAAAGAAAGATTACTCAGTGTAACTGCTAGTGTGAGGCTTTCCCCTTGCTGCTTATATATTTGGACAGCCTGTTGTAATACTTCTACAGCATTGGCAAATTTGCCGTTACTGTATAAAACTTTGCCCTCCTGTAGGAGTGAGGCGGCATCAGTGGGTACAGTCGGTGATGTTAAACTATTTATTGGCAGTTGGGATGAAGAATTGATTGAGCCAGGAACTTTTGCTAGCACTGGTGAACCGACAATGCATAGCAAAGCGACTAGGAAGTACAAAGGCAAACGTAAAAAGTGAGCTAGGGAAGTGAGCCAGCGAGTCTTAGCGGTTTCGCGACTCCTGCTTTTATTTGGAGAGTTCGCGCCAAAAATCCTAGTTGTTTTAGCCATAAGCATGACGAGAGATAGGTGATAACCAGAAACACATAGGATGAACTATTAGGCTAACAGGGTAATGTTACCATTCTCATCCCTCACCAATCTTTGAGCTTCCACAATTTTCTTATTTATAGCGATCGCAGAACTATGAGCAAAAAAGGCACAAAAAAATGCCGAGACTAAAAATATCTCAGAAAAATGAGGGTCAGGGCTGACTCTAGCATTAGACTTCTGGGCATTTGTCGGGAAAAGGGTAAGGGGGAAGGGGGAAAGGTTCTGTATTGTCCCCTTCCCCTTTAACATGAACCCCTTTTTCCCCCTCTTGCCAAAAGCACTTTTGCAAGAGACTCCATGAGCTGCGCTCACAAGGAACAATGAAAATAATCTGGGAATGATTTTGCGTTGTTTCAGCCTCTATTTTCAAGGCAGGTCTATTGTATCTCGTCTGGATATCGTACAAATTTGCTGTGACATAGAAGCCATTTGTTTTTGAATTTTCAATTATTTAACTATTGAGTTCTTCATCATGTTCAGCCACCTCAGATTTATCTTGTAATGGCTTCACTACCCGTGCGATCGCTTCCTGAATAAAAGCTTTAATAAATTCATCTCTGCGATTAATCTGAAACTGTCGCTGTACAACTTCCGTCATTCCACCATCACCCCAATCTTGATCGTGACGAAAATATTCAATAAAACTTTTACCAGCAATTCGCGTTAAATAAGCTGCTGTCACGCCTTGAATTGCTCTACCAATAATAAAGGTGGCAACATTGAGTTGTAACGCAGTAGATAATAATTGAATTGCTCCTTTAACAATGCCCAAACTAGCGATGGTTTTTGCTAAAGAAAGAGCTAATTCTCGTCCCCGTTCCATATTCAATTCACAGCCATACACTCTACCAATTTCCACAACCATTTGAGCGTTGACTGCGGCTGTCGCCAATAAATCTACAACTGGTATCGGCGTGACTGATACCACACCAGCGCCAATCCATTGAAATCGTTCTACGATTTTGTCAGCTTGACGGCGACGCTGGCCATCGATGAGTTTTCGCGCCTCGTCTCCCAATCGTAGAGATTGCAAAAGAATGTTATCCGCCACCAAATCTTCACCCTCAGCTCGTAAAACAGCAGCCGTGCGCCGCAGCAACGGAACAATATCCGGTTCCGGCTGGAAGGTTTCGCCAGTTTCGAGTTGTGCAGGTTGGGGATTAGCAGCGATCGCTACCACGTCATTAGTAGCAATAAATCCCCGTACCCGTTGACGCAATCTCGCAAGGATGGATTCTTTATCTTCATCTGTATATAAATCAGTTTTGTTGAGAACAAGGAGCGATCGCTTGCCAATTTCTGCCAACCCCCGCAACGGCTCATATTCTGAACGCCGTAAATCATTATCTACCACAAACAACAGTAAATCTGCTTCTGTTGCCAGTTCTCGCGCCATCTGTTCGCGTTCCGTTCCCGCCACCCCTGCTTCTAAAATTCCCGGCGTATCCGTAATTAAAATTTTGCGTTCTAATCCCTTCAACCGCAGACAATAGGTTTCTCCAACCTGAGTTGTACCCATCGGTGCATCTACTTGACCGACCATGCGTCCCATAATCGCATTAACTAGAGAAGTTTTACCAGCACTCCCCGTACCAAATACCACTACTTGAATTTCACCCCGTGCGAGGTTGGCTTCAATCTCTCGCGATCGACTTAATAAAGCTTGACGTGTGACTTCATCTTGAATTTGCGCTACCTGTTGCCGTACAGCCTGGAGAGTTGTAGAAGCTGCGTCAGATTTGCCAGCCGGAATTTGGGCCGCAGTCGCTCGCTTCGGGTTGCGACGCGATCGCTTTTCCCCGGATCTCATCACCAATACATAATAAACAAAAGCTGCAACCAAGGCTCCAATCAGGATAATCAGCAACAACAGCAGTAAATTGCCTAGCAACGGCGAATAGGATAATTGCCAATAGAGGCGTGACAGGGAATCAATTAGCCATAGGGCTAGCCCCAAAATGACGATCAGACCGACAATCAACGTTACTATGCGTGACAGAGGCATGGCTGGGAAGGTTTAGTAAGTATTCAGTAGGCAGATGCTTCTAATCTTAATAGTTTCAGCATTTTTTACCAGAGTAGTGAGAAGAAGGGAGGGGGCAAAGGGGCAGAGGAGCAGGGGGTAGGAGGAAAACAGGCTTTCTTGATAAAGCAATAAGGCTCACTCCATTTTTTTGCATCCTTAAAAAATTGCAACAATATAAAAATGCAATATCAATATTTCGAGAAGTTTTAGTATGCAGACTATTACCAAAAAGTCAATAAATAAATCCTGGGCTGGTGCGATCGCAGAACCAGCAAAAGAATTTCCCCTTACTCAACTGTCAATTATTTCTGGCAAAATCCCAGATGGCTTGCGTGGCAGTCTTTACCGCAATGGCCCCGCACGGCTAGAACGCGGTGGCGATCGTGTCGGACACTGGTTTGATGGAGATGGGGCAATTCTCGGCATCCATTTCACAGATGCAGGAGCTACCGGAGTCTATCGCTATGTGCAAACAGCAGAATATCTAGCTGAAACTCAAGCAGATAGGTTTCTTTATGGTGTCTATGGGATGCATCCACCAGGCCCCATCTGGAAGCGCTGGGGTCAACAGATCAAGAATGCAGCGAATACCTCAGTGTTAGCTTTACCTGATAAATTGTTAGCTTTATGGGAAGCAACTAATCCCTACGCCCTTGATTTGCAAACTCTAGAAACGAAGGGATTGGATGATTTAGGCGCTTTGGATAACGGATTACCTTATTCTGCTCATTACAAGCGTGATTCACAAACAGGCGAGATTTTTAACTTTGGAATCAGTATCGGCAGTTCTGTACAACTGAATCTCTACAAAAGCGATGCTACTGGCAAAATTATCCAAAAAACTGCTTTTAAGCTAGATCGCTACTCGATAATGCATGATTTTGTTTTAACTCAAAGGTATCTGGTGTTTTTCATGCCACCGATGCGGATGAAAAAGCTATCACTTTTACTAGGTTTGACTACCTTTAGTGAATCTCTGTTGTGGGAACCTCAGTTAGGAACCCAAGTGTTAATCTTTGACCGGGAAAACTTATCTTTAGTTAGTCGTGGCGAAACCGATCCTTGGTTCAATTGGCATTTTGGCAACGGCTATGAAGATGAAGACGGTTCCGTAATTCTGGACATGGTGCGATATGCAGATTTTCCGCAAACTAATGAATTTCTGAGAGAATTTGCAAGTGGTGAGACGCACACAGTTCCTAGAGGAACATTGTGGCAAGTTCGCCTCAATCCTAAAACTGGCAAAGTCACAGCAATACAGGAAGTTGTCAACCGCAAGTGTGAATTTCCTGTAGTGCAGCGATCGCAAGTTGGGCAACCTTGTCACTATACTTATGTATCATTAATGCCCCAAAGAGGGGATACAGACAAAGAATGGTTCGGTGCGATCGCCCGCTTCGACTATAAAACCGAAACCCTCACTGAAGCAGACTTAGGAGAAAACCGCTATGCTTCAGAACCCATCCACGCCCAAGATGCCCAAAACCCTGAGCAAGGCTGGGTGCTAACCGTTGTATACGATGGTAATTCTCATAGTAGTGAAGTTTGGGTATTTGATAGCGATCGCCTGGATGCAGAACCCATTTGCAAACTAGGATTACCTAGCGTTATTCCCCACGGCTTCCACGGCACTTGGAACCCAGCTTAACAATTTGGGCAATGAAGCAGGGGGGCAAGTGAGCAGGGGAGCAGGAGAGAATTTGCAGTAAGTTTTTCCCCTCTGCTCCTCTGCCCCTCTGCCTTTTTCCCATGCCCAATTCGCTCTAATCTTTGATAATTGCTAAGTGTAAAAACGTAGTATTCTACATATTGGTATCTAAAAATAAGTCCAAAATCATGAGGAGAAACCCTATAGCATTACTACTTAGCGGAGTGATTGTCAGCTTTGGACTGTCATCATTGTTAGCTCAAGCACAACAAAAGGTTTCTGATGTCCAAGTCGCCGCAATGGTAGAGGCGCTGCGACTAGCTGCACCGCAAACCGGCATCGCAAATGATGGACTTTACAGTGAATGGCAAGTTAAACCAGAAACCCTCAAAGGCTGGTCGAAACATTGTCTTAAAAAAGAACTAACACCAACACAGTTTGAAAATAGCCCCGCAACGGCACGCCAAGTTGTATCCTGCATCACGCGCCGTGAGTTTAACAAGCAATTTATCGCCACTAATAATAATGAAACTGCTGCTGTGCGTGGCGTCGGTTGCTGGTGGATGACTGGCAGCTATACAGGCTGCAACAGCGGATTTACTGCTACATATCTTCAAAAAGTTGTCGGTTTTTACCAACAGCAGCGTTCAAAATCAGCAACTACTCCATAAACATCACCAAATTAATCGCTGCGATGTGGCAATAGAAATGTGAGTGGAAAGTAATTTAGAGACTTAGTAGCGCAATTACAGCAGTTTTCATGTATTTGAACCACACCTGTCGTAAGGGCGCAAGGCCTTGCGCCCCTACACGCGTGGTCTATTTACTACTACGCATCTACGTTGACTTTAATACAGAGTTTTAGCTTTAACCCAACCGTATTGAGTTATATCTAGACCAGGGATTGTTTGAACTTTGCCAATGCTGTTAGAATGCCTCGATGTCAAAAAAGCAACAATTATTAAACAAAAAACTCGGTTGGTCTTTGGATGAGCGAGATCCAAAGTTCATAGAATCTCTGATGCCCCTGTTTGGCTTTTTGTATCGCTACTATTTCCGAGTTCAAACTAGTGGCTGGGATAATATTCCACCCCAACAAAAAGTCCTATTTGTCGGTTCGCACAATGGGGGACTCGCAGCCCCGGATATGACAATGATGATGTACGACTGGTTCCGAAGATTTGGTGTAGAGAAACCCATTTATGGTTTGATGCATCCCAAGGTTTGGCAGGCTAGCCCGCCACTAGCGCAACTGGTTGCCAAGGCTGGAGCAATCATCGCCCATCCAAAAATGGCTTACACTGCCTTACGCTCTGGAGCGAGTGTGCTAGTTTATCCCGGTGGAGCCGAAGATGTCTTCCGACCGCATTATTTACGTAACAAAATCTGCTTGGCGGGGCGACAAGGATTTATCAAGTTAGCGTTACGGGAAAATGTGCCGATTGTGCCTGTGATTTCTTGGGGCGCTCACGATACACTCATTATCATCGCTGATTCCTACAAAGTTGTGCAGCAACTCCACGAGTGGGGGATGCCTTGGCTATTAGGTATCGATCCAGAAGTTTTTCCAATCTATCTCGGACTGCCTTGGGGATTAGCAATGGGGCCATTACCCAATATTCCATTGCCAGTGCCCATATATACGCGGGTTTGTCCACCAATTATATTTGAACGCTACGGCCGTGAAGCAGCTAGCGATCGCCATTATGTCGATGAATGTTATGAATTAGTTGTTAGTCAGATGCAGCAAGAGTTAGATAACTTAATAAAGCTAACTGCTAAGACCAATTCTCTTTGAATAGTTATAAGTTAGGAGTTTTGAATCTTTAATTTCTCACTCCTAACTCCTAACTATTTTCCTAGCCACCGCTGACTGGTGGAATCAACACAACCTCATCCCCATCTTGTAGTAAGGTATCTGGTTCGACAAATATCAAATTAATCCCAAAACGGGTTATATCGCGCCATTGTGAGAGTTCAGGGTGTTCAGCTATGAGGCGATCGCATACTGCTTTGACTGGCATACTATTAGGAAATTCCAGCACTAGTTCCGAAACCCTAAAGGCTTCTTGATAAGCAGCGAACAATTTGACGGTAACGGTGATTACAGATTTAGACATAAAACATACTTTGGCGGTACAAGCAAGTGTTTTAATAGTTGCCAATAATTTAAACAAATGTTCAACATAACTTATGTATGTTTTGCTTCCCCGCCCCTTGTGAAACAAATCTAAGTATACGCTGTTAGGGCTTGCTCTAAGAGGATGTTTGAAAAGTCGTAATTGGTGTATCAAATATTTTTTACCCCACCCTAACCTTCCCCTTATAAAGGCTATGGTGTACACACAAGTCTGAAATAGCTGAAAAACCCAAGATTTTACCCCACCCTAACCCTCCCCTTATAAAGGGGAGCCACTGCGTTGGGCGGCTTTGCCGACTTGAAGCATGTGGCGTGAGGGAACTAGATTTTTCGGTTTCCCCCCAATATATCGCAGGGCTGATTCATTCCATTTCAAACAGGATTTGTCAAGATGGTTAGCAAGAAAATTGTAAGTAAGCGTGACGAAGAGATGAATATTTAAGCACTGAAATATCAGTAAAATAGTTGGTTTCATCGGCACGCTAGTAACAAAATAACTAATTTTTAATTGCTATAACCCTTGATTTTTAAAGCTCTTTGGGGAATGAAACAGCCCTGCCAATATATCGGGGGGATTAAGGGGGGTAACAACGCAATTAAAATCATAGTCAAACACTTTTCAAACATCCTCTAAGCTTACTCCTACGGAGAAGCAAGCTACGCGATAGCATCTCTAAAACTTGCCATACCTTGGCGTACTCCTGCAAGTGTCGCAGACAAGCCTCTCGTAACCTTTATGGAAACAAGCTACGCGTAGCTTCTCCCTTTGGGAAAAGAGAAGGCTTTACGCTGCGCTATTGTCAATCTAAAATTGCAAATCTAAAATTCCAAAATGTTTGACTATTCAGCATTGAGGATTTTTGGTACTTTAAAAAATTCGCCTTCCTGTTCAGGCGCACTGTTGAGAATACTTTCCCGGTCGGGATAGGGTTGTAATTCATCCTCTCGTGTGATGTTACTGACATCAATTGCGCGTGTTGTTGGCAGCACATTACTGACATCAAGTTCATTTAATTGTTCGATATAGTCCAGAATACTTCCCAACTGGGTAGTAAATTGTTTCTCTTCTTCTGGAGTCAATTCTAAACGAGCAAGATTAGCTACTTTGTGAACTTGTTCTTGGTCAATCATAAATTAATTGTCATTTGTCACTTGTACTGAGCGTAGTTGAAGTATTGGTCGTTGGTCATTGGTCATTAGTCCTTAGCAAATGACAAAGAACTAATGACTAATGACTAAAAGAATACGTCAATTTGCGATCGCCCAGTGGTTTTCAACCAGTTTTGAGCTTCGACATAGTTATTAGGGGCCATGCGAATAGCTCGAATCCAATAGTCTGCTGCTTGGTCAAAAAGTGCTTCGCCAGCCTCGTTATTTCCAGCTTCTTTTTCTTTTTCGCCTTGATAGTGATAAATCACCGCGATGTTGTTCAAGGCCTGGGGCATACGTGGATTTAACTCAATTGCCTTGTGATACAGTTCTAAAGCTTTGTTGTGGTCGCCATTGCTGGCATAGATTAGCCCCATATTGTAGAAAATATAGCCGCGATCGTTGGTATCTTCCTCTAGTGTTAGAGCTTCTTCATAGTATTCCAATGCCTCAGCATATTCCCCTTCCGCTTGGGCTGACATACCATCTCGATAATAAACAAACGCTTCTTTAGCTTTTTTGTTGGTTGGCAGAATCTTCAGAATGATATCTGCCATCACAGTAAAGGATTTGTCAATAAAATTATCGTTTTTTTGTGTTCTTGGCATATTTCTCTCTGGGTATTGGGCATTGGGCATGGGGGCACAAGAGGCAGAGTGGCACAGAGGCACAGAGGCACAGGGGAAAGACCTACTGCAACTTCCTCCCTGCTCCCCTGCTCCCCTGCTTCCCTGCTCCCCTGCTCCCTCATCTCCCCAATTTCCTAGTTCACTCAATAGTTAATTTAACTGATTTGCGGGGGCGTTCTTCTCACTGAGGGGTACGATACATTCTGAACTATTATGTCGAGAGTTGTTTACCAAGGTGCTAACTGGATATGCAATCATTGCTGGCGCTGGATAAGGACGCAATAGCTGCTGTAGGGTTTGGGCTGTTTGCACTTGGGAATCTAGCCATAAATCGTAATCTTGTGGCTCCACAATTACTGGCATCCGCTCATGGATGGGTTGAAGTAATTCGTTAGCTGCCGTTGTCAAAATTGTACAAGAAATTATTTCTTCGTTATCAGGCGATCGCCATCTCTCCCACAAACCTGCAAAACCGAAGGGTTGCCCATCTTGGAGACGAAAATAAAATGGCTGCTTCTTACCTTGTTGGCGTTGCCACTCATAAAAGCCATCAGCTAACACTAAACAGCGCCTGTGCTTAAAAGCCGAACGAAAAGCGGGTTTTTCGGCAACAGTTTCTGCCCTAGCATTAATCAGCTTTGCCCCCATTCCTGCATCTTTCGCCCATGACGGAATTAATCCCCAATGCAATTGCTTAAATTCCCGCTTTTCGCTTTCGGGATTTTGCAACACTGTCGCCACCATTTGCGTAGGCGCAATGTTATATTCCGCTGCCAAATCGGGAACTGACTCGACATGGAAAATTTCAGACAATCCTTCTGCCGACTGGTTTAGAGTAAATCTTCCACACATAGTTTTATTTTCGACCATTAACTAAATTAAACATCTCAATCTAGAAATAAATTAATATTTTTTTTTATTTTCTCGAATAATTTCCTGTAGTACGTTCAGATACTAAATACAAAAAAAATATCCGGTTTTGGGAAAATCTTTTGGTAAAATATTGTATTTTGAACCTTCACTTCTCAACATATTCCTAACTGTATTTTAACATGGAACTACTGCATCTGTACGATTTTTTACCTTCTGGTCATGGTTATAAGATACGTCTTTTATTGACACAGCTAGGTATACCTTTTGAGAGGATAGAGCTTAACATCTTGAAAGGCGAGACTCGAACACCAGACTTTTTAAGTAAAAATCCTAACGGTAAGATACCTGTTCTAGAAATCGAGCCAGGGAAATATTTGGCAGAATCAAATGCCATATTGGTTTATCTGAGTGAAGGTACAGAGTTTTTACCTTATGACCGCTTTTTACGAGCGCAGGTACTGCAATGGTTATGTTTTGAACAATATAGCCATGAGCCTTTTATTGCTACATCAAGATTTTGGATTTCTATTTTAGGTAAAACTGAAGAATATAGTGAAGCTATCAAACAAAAACGTGAACCCGGCTATGCAGCACTTAGCTTGATGGAGAAACACTTAACTTCCCAAGATTTTTTTGTAGGAGAGCGTTACACGATTGCTGATATCGCATTGTTCGCTTATACCCATGTAGCTGATGAAGGTGGGTTTGATTTAACACAATATCCTGCTATCCAAGCTTGGATAGAAAGAGTAAAAACTCAACCAAGGTATATCAGTATTACACAAGCATAAAAATTAGATTTTGCAAGTATTTATCTCTCGTTTATTGTCTCTAGTAGAGAATGTACTGGGTGGAGTATAGCTCATATTCAGAAGGTAGCAAAGTCTTCAAAAAAGGTATTATTAAGCAGCAGTTAAGTATCCTTATCAATTTCCATTAGCTTTTGCCGAGAGGACAAACCTAACTTAATTCTGATATGAGACTTGGGTACATCAAATTTATCTGCTAGTAGTTTAATTAACTCTTCATTAGCCTTACCATCAACTGGAGGCGATTTTAAATAAACAGTCAGACTACCATCAGGTCTTTCTTCAATTTTTTGGTGTTTTGAATTAGGTTTAACCTTGACTTTTTTTTGCATAACCTATTCCGTGTAATTGTCGCAGCCACAACCAGCCTAAAACAGAACCCAATACATAATGAGGAAAATCCCACCACACAAAGGTCGTACCAAGTAACAATTTACCTATCAAGGTGGCGCGAATTTGCTCTAATAGCGGCGGATGCCAAAGTTGCAAGAATTCTAGTATACAGGTGATGACAAAAACCCATATAGGAATTTGGATTACTGCTGCGCGACTTCTGAAAAATAAAAATGCGAACAGGCACCAAAATATTTCGTAAAATACCGCTGCTCCGTAGTCATTAAACCAGTGATGGGCAGGGCCATAATAATACTTAAACAAAAATCCCATCGGTACAACAATGAGTACAGAAATAATAATCAGTATTGTTTGGTTACGGTAGCGAAGCATTTTCTTAAATAGTTAATGTTTTTTAACATGAAATTAAGCAAATTACAAGTAATCTACATTGAACTGAGAAATAGTTCTTTGATTGATGCTGAACTTACATATTTAGTGAGAAATTTAGGAGAGATAATATGGCTTTCGGTACTACAAATCCTGACACGATAAATGGGAGTTCGGGAAATGACACTATAGTTGGTTGGGCTAGTGGTGGTAACGCCAATAGTACCTCCGGTAACGATATATTGAATGGCTTGGCTGGTAACGATTCCCTCGCAGGTGGGACTGCAAACGACAGTCTAAGCGGTGGAGATGGCAATGATACACTTGATGGGGGTACAGGAAACAACACTTTAAAAGGTGGTGCAGGCAGTGACACCTTCGAAGGCAGTCAGGGTAACGACAACATGGATGGTGGAGATGGTATTGATACCGCAGACTACAGTCAAATAGATCAAACCATTACCTTATCAGGTGTTGGAACCATCCAAAAAGTTGGAGGATTGGGAAAAGACCTACTATTTAAAGTGGAAAAGGTTATTGCTAATCCTAATGTTGCCAACAACACCATCGATGCATCCCAATCTTTACCTGGGGTATCTATCACCGCTAATCTGCAAACCCAAAGTTTAGGTGCCAATAACGTTCCTGGTTTAGGAAGATTGTCATTTAATGCAGTCAACTTTGATAATGTCATCGGCACAAATGCAAATGACAGCATTGTTGGCGATAACCAAAATAACCGATTATCCGGTAATAATGGCAATGATACACTTGACGGCGGTTTAGGTATTGACACTTTGAATGGAGGAGTCGGTGACGATAGTTACTTTGTTGACATTAATCTTGATACCATTACAGAGGCTGCGAATTCAGGCATAGATACCGTCCGGTCTTCTGTCAATTACACACTAGGAGCCAATCTGGAGAACTTAAGGCTGAGGGAAGGTGGCAACCTGATCGCGATAGGTAACAGTCTTAACAATTTACTTTTTGGTAATACTTCTAATAACACTTTAAATGCAAGAGTAGGCGATGATACGTTAGACGGTAGTAATGGCGATGATATCCTCAATGGTGAGGACGGCAATGATAGCCTACAAGGCGGGCCGGGCAATGAAGTACTCAATGGGGGATCTGGAAATGATATCCTCATCGGTACTTTTCCTGGTAGTCCGCTTCCACCCGGATTAGGGGAAATTGATAACTTGACTGGCGGGGCTGGGGTAGATAGATTTATCCTGGGGGACGCTGTAAATGTTTTCTACGACGATAACAATACTACGAATCCTGGTTTTGGAGACTTGGCTTTTATTACTGACTTCAACTCTAGCCAAGACCGAATTGAACTCAACGGATTTTCACAAGATTACCGCTTGCAAGTTGTTGGAAGCAACACACGAATATTTTTAGACAAACCCGGAGCAGAGCAAGATGAGATCATCGGTATTGTGCAGGGGGTAGTGGGTCTCACGCTTGATAGTGACAGCTTCACTTTTCTATGAGCGGAAAAATACTGGATAAATTACAAACAATACATTCGTCAGCCCTGAAGGGTTATCTTACCTGAAGATGGCGGAACTTTCTCTGGTAGCAGTTCTAATCCTGATTTTTCTTATACACTAGGAGTCAGTTTTGCATAAAAAGATTGTCAACTTAAGAAAGTACTAATATCAGAAGGCAGATTCAAGGATACTTTTCCTCTTGGCTAGGGGAACACGGCTGCGTGTTCTCCTTTATCCGATATGAGACTTTTTACAAGCCAGTACTTATCTTCAGGAGCAACACATCTTAATTCTTTCTAATTGATTAACGTTCTAAAATTATCTTGATAATTGCAATTTTGGGTAAATGATAACCAAAACTAATCATATAGTTGCAATCAAAACCGATGAAATCCCTCAAAAGTGCCTCATCCAGCTTTTCTAATTCCCAAGCACCAGAACAAACTTCTCAATTGGCCTATAGACCGTTTGGTGGCCATCAAAAAGCATCTTTTACGCCCGTGGCACAAACGGACGTAGAAAATGAAGCTTTTGCAGAAGAAAAGATGGAAGTAACCGAATTGGAATTACAAGCCAAGCATCGGACGATTACGCCAGAGGGACAAGAACGGCTGACTGTATTGCAAGCCAAGATGGAGCGATCGTTGAATTCTCGGTTGGAAAAAGCAACTCGATTTGGTCATAACTTTGCCAATATTTCAGTCAGAAGACCAGATACACCAACACCAATTCAGGCAAAACTGACGATTGGGGAGTCTGGAGATAAGTACGAGCAAGAAGCCGACCAAACGGCGCGTCAGGTGATGCAAAGAATTCATCAGCCACAGAGTGAGCAACTTCAGCCAGAAGAATTACCTGATGAAGAAGATGAATTGCAAATGAAACCAGAGGGTAGTATTCAGCGCGAGGAACTGCTAGAAGAAGAAAAAGAAGAAGTACAAATGAAATCTTTGAGAGAAACTCCGTCGCTGCAACGGGAGGAACTACCAGAGGAAGAAGAATTGCAAATGAAGTCGCTTGGTACTTCATCCCAAACAGTGACTGAGGTAAAATCCCCGACCAAACCGCTTGGACATGACATTAGTCGAATATCACTGTGGCGTCCACAAACAAAACTGACAGTTAATCAGCCTGGAGACATTTATGAGCAGGAGGCTGATAGTGTCGCCAATTTGGTGATGCAGAGGATGAGCGTAGGTCGGGAGGCATTACCAGAGGAAGAAGACCAATTACAAATGAAATCCCTGGCGGGTTCCATTACGCCTTTGGTGCAGCGTCAGGGCGGAGGGAGAACAGCAGCAACATCTGAGTTAGAAACTTCTATCCAACAAGCACGTGGAAATGGGCAGCCGCTTGCAGATGATATCAAGCACCCAATGGAACAAGCATTTGGGGCTGATTTTGGTGGTGTGAAAATCCACACAGATAGCCGCTCCGATCAGCTGAACCAATCCGTTCAAGCTCGTGCTTTCACCACCGGACAGGATATTTTCTTCCGTCAAGGAGAATATTCTCCAGGAAGTGATGGAGGAAAAGAATTACTTGCCCATGAGTTGACTCACGTTGTCCAACAAAATGGCGGTGCAGTTCAACCTAAATCTATTCCTGACCAAGGGGTAAAAAACAATAAGATACAGACTAAAGCCTTCTTAACTTCTCCTTCTATCGAGCAGCCAATTCAGCGCCGAGAGAATCCGCAACAGCAACCTGAGCGGGATAATCAGGGACAGGTAGAGCAAACCACGCTGAAAGCTGATGTGCAAAACCGAGAAGGGCAACGTCAGGCTCCGGTAAATAAGGGCGTGGCAGCAGCTTCACCTCCAGCAGACGGGGGTGGTGCGGCAGCAGGCGCTTCTGGAAATCCATCAGCAAACCAGAACAAAAATAATCCTCAGCAACAAGGTGAGGCAGATAAGCAAGGACAGTTAAAGCAAGCAGATCCAAAGGCTAATCTTCAACAAGAGCAACAGCCTCCAGACGGAAAAGGCTCAGTGGCAGCAGGCTTACCTGGAGCAGAAGCAGGTGGAGAAAAGGCTCCTGCTTCTGCAAACGATGACCCAGGCTTCCAAGCAGTAGTCGGCACAACGAAAGAGGTCGCAGCAGAGCAGAAGAAACACGAGCCAGCTAAAAACAAAGCTCAAGAAGCCCAATCTGCTGCTGTACCTCCTGGCAACGAAGTAGACAGCAAAGCGCAAGCCAATCAAGTTGGTGAGATGGGGCAGGCTGAAACTCCAGCATTTGACGCAACCGCTTTCAAAGCCAAACTGATGGAGCGGATTGCTGATATGGCTCCCAAAACCTTAGAAGAGGCTGACGAGTTTAAGAATAACAACAAACTTGACTCGGTTAAGGGCGATTTGAGCGGCAAAGTTGATGAACAGCAGAAAGCTTCTCAACAGCCATTAGAAGAGAAAGCAAAAGAAACGCCTGACACCAGTGGCATTGAGCCGAAAAAAGTCACGCCACTGCCAGAGACTAATGCTGGAACACCTCCGTCAGACATCGATGCTAAGAAAGCAGCACCCAAGTCTAAGGGTAAGAGTCAAGTTGAAGCGCCGTTGCAAGAAGAAAGTAAAAAGCTTGACCAGCAAATGGCACAGGCGAATGTCACTGAAGAGCAACTAGCGAATTCTAACGAACCAGAATTTCAAGCAGCACTCAAAGCGAAGAAAGACGCTCAAACAAATGCCACACAAGCTCCGCAACAGTATCGCCAGCAAGAGCAAAACCTACTAACAAATGCTCAAGCCACTGCCGAAGCTACGGCACAGCAGCAACTACAGGGAATGCACGGCACACGTACTCAACAGCTAGGTCAAGTTGGAAATCAGCAGGTGGGAGCCAAAGGCAAAGATGAGCAGGCAAGGGCTAAGGTTGCTGGTGATATTAATAAGATTTACGACAAGACTAAAGGCATCGTTGAAAAAACTCTCGGTGATTTAGATAGCCAAGTTCAGCAAGAGTTCGATGCTGGCGCAGCCGAGGCGAAGAAAGCCTTTGAGGATTACGTTGACCGACGGATGAAGGCTTATAAAGACGATCGCTATAGCGGCATTATTGGAAAAGGAAAATGGCTCAAGGATAAATTGCTTGGGATGCCGTCAGAGGTGAACGCCTTCTATCAAGAGGGACGGCAGCTTTACATTAATAGAATGGATGGCGTAATCAATAAAGTTGTTGCCATTATCAGTAAAGGGCTAACCCAGGCGAAAGCGGAAATTACCAAAGGCAAGCAGGAAATTCAAAACTATGTTAATCAATTGCCTCAAGACCTGAAAGCAGTTGGTCAACAAGCAGCAGCAGACATTGACAGCAAGTTTGATGCATTGGAACAAAGCGTCAAAGATAAAGAAAATGAGCTAATTGAGACCCTAGCGCAGAAATATCAAGAGAATTTGGAAGCTGTTGATGCCCGCATTGATGAGATGAAGGCGGCAAATCAAGGTCTAGTTCAAAAAGCTCTCGATGCTGTTGTAGGAGTTATAAAGACGATCATTGAACTGACCAAAATGCTCATGCAGGTGTTGGGAAGGGTTGCGGGTGTGGTTGAACAAATCCTTAAAGACCCGATTGGTTTTTTGGGTAATTTGATTCAGGCGCTTAAGCAAGGCTTCCTGAACTTTATGAATAATATCGGCAAGCACCTGAAAAAAGGTTTAATCGGTTGGCTGACCGGCACGATGGCAGAATCTGGTATTGAGATGCCGAAAAAATTTGACCTCAAAGGTATCTTTGGCTTGGTATCGGAGGTTTTAGGATTCACCTATCAGGTAATTCGGGCACAAGCTGTGAAACGATTGGGTGAGAAAAAGGTCGGCCATCTCGAACAAAGCTTCGACATATTTCAAGTCTTAGCTAGCGAAGGAGTAGCTGGTATTTGGCAGTTTGTCCAAGACCGGATAGGCGATCTCAATGAGCTTGTCATTAAACCGATTAAGGACTTTGTAATTGAAACCGTGATTTTTGCAGGGGTAGAGTGGGTTCTCAGCCTCCTGACTCCAGCCTCAGCATTTGTGAAAGCTGCCAAGGCGATTTACCAAATTATCAGCTTTTTCATTGAACGCGCCCAGCAAATTGCAAGCTTGATTAACGCAATTTTGGATGCTGTCAGTGCGATCGCTTCTGGTGCGATCGACCAAGCGGTTAAAGGGGTTGAAAATGCCCTTGCTAAATCGCTACCTGTGGTAATTAGTTTCCTAGCAAGTCTTTTAGGCTTGGGTGGTATTGCTGGAAAAGTTCAGGCAATTTTCCAAAAACTACGCAGCCCTGTGGAAAAGGCAGTTGATTGGATAATTGACAAGGGTGCTAAAGCAGCGAATAAAGTTGGTAAAAAGTTTAATAAGAGTAAATTCGGTAAGAAGGTAAACGCTGCTAAAGAATCAGCACTCAAGAAAAAAGAAGCCGCCCAGGAGTGGGCTAATAAGAAAAAAGAAGCCGCCCAACAGAGGTTTGAAGAGAAAAAGCAAGCCATAAACAATAGGCTGGAAGAGAAGAAAAACCAGCTGATGAATACCAAGGCGGGTAAAAAGTTGGCAGCCGCAAATGAGGCAGCACACAAAAAGTTAGATGCTTTAGAGGAGAAGCGGCAAGCTTTCAATAATAAAGTCGAAGCTGCAAAGGATTGGCCCCGCAAGAAACTAGAAGCAGTAGAAAACAAAGCAGAAGAACTGAAGGAAACGGCAAAGGATAAGTTTAAGCAGAGCAAGTTAGGTCAAAAGCTTGACTTTGGGAAGGATAATAAGGATAACAAAGGCAAGAAAGGCAAAGAAAGTGATGAGGAAAAAGATTTAAAGCCTATTGAAAAGCCTTTCTCAATGAATGGTGTGCAACACACGCTCATAGTGACTCCTAGCTTGGTTCCAAAGCTGGAAATGGCCTCAAAGCGAGATTTACTATCCAATAAGATTGGTAGAGTAATATCTCAGTTGATGAGGCAAGAACCAAGACCTGAAGAGCAAATAGGTGAACTTAAAGGAATAGCTCAACTTGCTAAACATCTACAGACAGAAGCTAAAAAAGCGAGACTAGACCCCAAAACAAAACTTAACCAAGTAGCTGGGTTTGACAGTGATTTTAATGCTCTTGTAGCTGCCATACAAAGTTACGGTCAAAGATACCAAGCCAAAGATATAGAGCAAGCCTTAGCTAAATCATCAACCCAAACTAAAGAGCAAGCATTTAAGACCATTGTGGACAAAGCTAGACACGTACCACCAGCCCAATATAGTCGAGGTAAACATTGGAAAGGAAAGTCAGAGGATGAACGGCGTGCCAGTAGTAAAAATAATGGCCCTGGACAATTTCTCTACTCAATGACAGGTAGTGATGTTAAGCAGTTAGAGAGGGAAACATTGCTCACAGGTGAAGTTATTGATAAGGGGAGCGGTACTTACCATGCATTTAAACAGTTTGATAGTGTAATTGGCTATGCTAATGGAAAAGATGCTTACTGGCTTCGCGCTGAGTTAACTAGTGCAGAAAGTAGTGCCCCAACTGTTCACTCTCATCCACGACTTAGTAAAGGGTGATTTATGTATACAAAACTATTTCAACTTAAGATACCTAGTGGTTGGGCTATCATACATAATTCTTTTGGAGACGAAGATCCGGTTGTTTGTGATGGAGTCATTGTAAATGACGAATTCTATAACGAAGACTTGTTATCAATCGAGCGTATCCAGTTCAATGAAACTGATTGGAGTACAGATTTGACTGGACACGTATTCGATCTGGGCTGGTATCCTGAATCAGATCCAAAAGGCAGTTACCGTTTGACATTGCTTCGAGGAGATTGGAACAATGTAGTAGTACAGTTTGAATCAAAGGATCGGGTTAAAATTCATGCTATTATTGAAAAACTTTTTGATTTAATTACTCAAGGTGTTGACGACCAAGAAATCTCGCGTCTGATTAAATCAATATAGAAATATCGGCTTTCTTCTTGCTTAATCCCCAACTCCTGCTGAAGTTCTGCGATCACTTGAGATTAGACTTTCCTATTTTCGACTCCTCTATTGCATCCAGTAAACAACGTGCATTAGCAGGCGATCGCAAAAGATAAACCGTCTCAAGCAAGCTTACCAAATCTGACTCAGCATGACTACTAACACTGAAACTCATCAACTTGATAGCGAATTAACCCTACACGGCTCCTCTCAATCTCCTTTAACCCTTCACGCGATCGCCCTCACTTTTACCAAACAAGACGGCCAACTCATTGAGTGTCGTGTCACTTTTAAAGTTAGCCCAAAACTCTATAAACGTATCGATACAGAAGCATTATTTAATCTCAAGCCAGATATACGTAACCCTCTTTCTGGCGGTGAATTCTTGCCTGAAGGTGACATTATAATCGAAACTAGCCTCAAACCCGATTTACTATTACATCTAGTAGAACACGCCATCAAGATTGATGAAACTGCAAATTATCTTTTGAATTTAAGCCAAGAACAACCAGAAAACCCATTGCTATTTACTGAAAACTGGTTATGTTTATCTGTCAAGCAACAACAAGAGTCAGGGGAAATCGGCTACCATACTCTTTGGTCTTATATTAGTCCAGCAGTTCTTACTCATACGGCTACTTCTAGCGAAGAAATTTCTCAGGGAATAGTCAATTTTTTTCAAGATTGGGCGAAAGTGAATCTCTCTGCTAAAGCACAGAAAGCTTCTTCTAAAATGCTGGCAGGAATCAATAATTTTTTGACAGAATTAGCTGATATTAATATTGATGAAATTAATAATAAAATTGAAACAAATTTTCTACTTAATTCAATTAATGGAGATATTTTTGAAGAAGTAGTTAATTTCTTTAAAGCTGATGGTTGGCCTTTTATCCAACTTGCAGGACAGCCAGCTTTACAGATAGCTTTTCAGGGTGAAAATGGTCAATGGACTTGTTACGCCAGAGTCAGAACGGAACAGCAGCAATTCGTTTTTTACTCTATTTCCCCAGTTAATGCACCAGAAGATAAACGGCTAGCTATAGCAGAGTTAATAACTAGAGCTAATTCAGGTATGATTATCGGCAATTTTGAGCTAGACTTTGCCGATGGAGAAATTAGCTACAAAACTAGTATTGATGTGGAAGGCGATCGCCTCAGTTTTGCACTGATTCAACGGGTGGTTTACGCTAACGTCACAATGATGGATGAATACTTGCCAGGAATTTTGTCTGTAATCTATGGTAATCTCTCGCCAGAAGAAGCGATCGCTCAAATCGAGTAATAAGCAGTGCGATCGCCTGATACTGGCTTAGGCGTGGGATAATATGTAGGGCAATAGCACCTTTTGGTCTTATATTATTAGTCCAAAAGCCTAGGTTAATCTGAGTTATAATTCTGACGAGTGGTTGAATTGCAATTCTATGAAAGCTACTAAAACCATTGACACATCTGTAACGTTGCCAATTGAGCTATACCAAGCACTCGTTCAACAAGCACAGGCACATGGATATTCTGTTAGTGACGAAATAACAGCGTTGCTGTCCCCTTTGCTTATCCAGGTACCCACTGAACTGGTTCAAGAGTTTGTGGCTTGGGAAGCAGCAAGTGATGAGGACTGGCTAAGTATGGAAGCGACACTAGCATCAGTTGATGCGGTAGCGGTTTCCCATGAAGTAAAAAACTAAATGGCTAGAGGAGATATTCTCTTAGTTGGTTTGCCTGAGTCAGATAAGCGAGAAGAAAAGGGCAATCGTCCAGCAATTGCGGTTCAAACAGATATTGCAACTTCTCCGATGTTGATGATTGTTCCGGTTACGTCTTCATTAGGTGCATTGCGTTTTCCATTTACAGTCAGGATTGAGCCATCGCAACAGAATGGTTTAACCTTGCCTTCCGTGGCAATGGTGTTTCAACTGCGAGCTATTGACCGAAAGCGTATAATTCAGAAAATAGGTGAGTTAGAGTTGCAATACTTAACCCAAGTTGATGCAGAAATTTGGCAGATGTTAAAGCCAAAAGAAGCCCAAGAGTAAGCTACATTCAATATTCACATCAACGTCACAATGATGGATGAATACTTGCTAGGGATTATGTCTGTCATCTATGATAATCTCTCGCCAGAAGAAGCGATCGCCGACGTTGAAAGGTAAGCTATTTAAGCAGATAGCCAGTAAATCACGAGCAATATTCAACAATTAAGTCTGTCATAATAATTCCAGCACCTTTCAAAAGTGCGATCAAGCTTAGATAGGAGAATATCATGCTGGAAAAGTCAACATATAACATTACACTTGATGGTCAAAACCTTATTATAAAATTTAATAAAAACATTCTTGATCAAGAAAGCCTAAGCAAATTTTTAGAATATTTGGAGTTAGAGACAATTAGAAGGCGCAGTCATCTAACAGAAGAGCAAGCCACGGCTCTAGCTGATGAAATAGACCGGGATACGTGGTTAAAAATTAAGCATAAATTTGTAGGGTAGTCGGTAGTGTCTACACAACAGCCGATTATTGTTGATACCAATATATTGTTCTCAGGATTGCTCAATAGCCAATCTAGTTTTACTGAGATACTCCTCGGCTCAGATTACCGTTTCTTCGTCTGCGAGCAAGTTTTGGTAGAACTATTTAAGCGCAAAGAGAAGTTAGTTAAACTCAGCCAGCTATCAGAAGATGAAATAGTGCGAATTTACCAAATACTGCTAAAACGAATTACTCTTTATAAAGAAGATTTAATTTCCCCCGAAAATCGGGTAACAGCCTACGCTTTATGTCAGGATATTGATGAAAGTGATACTCCCCACGTAGCATTAACATTGGAATTAAAGGGCTTATTGTGGACAGGAGATAAAAAACTCAAAGAGGGATTGAAACGAAAAAACTTTAATCAGTTCTTTGAAATACAAAACAAGTATTAATATAGAAGGCGATCGCCTCAGTTTTGCACTCATTCAACGGGTAGTTTACGCCAACGTCACAATGATGGATGAATACCTGCCAGGGATTATGTCTGTGATTTATGGTAATGTCTCACCAGAAGAAGCGATCGCCAAAATTGAAAGCTAACCCAATCATTCATAGTGATACCGACAAGCGAGAAAATCAATCTGAGTGTTTCCCACTCGATATACAAGCCGATGTTCTAAATCAATTCGCCGTGACCAAATATCTGCATCCATATATTTTAATGGTTCTGGTTTACCAATACCCTCAAATGGGTCTTGCATTACAGCCGTAACCAAATCTAATATTTTCGCTGCTTTCTGAAAATCCTGCTTAAACCACCAAGCTAAATCTTCTTTAAATTGAGAACTAAAACCAGGACTACGATTAACAATAACTGGTTTAATTTCAATGGGTTCAGCTTTCTTTTTCTTCTTGCTCAATCCCCAACTCCTGCTGAAGTTCTGCTAGCGTTTGAGATTGGATTTTTCCTGTTTTTGACTCTTCTATTGCATCCAATAAACGACGCGCATTAGCAGGCGATCGCAAAAGATAAACCGTCTCAAGTAAACTCACTAAATCTGATTCAGCAATCAAGGCTACATTTTCACCATCACGACGGTTGATCATATACACCTGATGATTTTCTACCACCAGTTCTAATAACTTAAAAAAGTCATTTCTCGCATCGGTTGGGGATGTGATTTTGTAAGGCAACATTAGTTTATGTACATAAAGTTGTACATAAATTATAAACTATGCGTTTCGTTCCTCCATTGCTATTACCTAAATCTTGACAAACAAGCGATGTCTAACGACAAGCCGTTACGCTTCTACGCCCACGTTGAAAGGTAAGCCAATTATTCAGCATTGGAGATTTTTAGTACATTTGTATAGAGTAAACCCAGATTAAGGTTCTACTAAAACAGGTGTACCAAGTTTGACCATTTCATACAATTCGCGGACATTCTCGTTATACATCCGAACGCAACCATGAGAAGCTGCTTTCCCGACAGATGTTTTATCAGGAGTACCATGAAATCCGATGTATTCTCTGCCAACATTCCAAAATGCAATCCAGCGTTCTCCCAAGGGATTATTTGCACCTGGAAGAACTAATTTTCCAGTCTGAGGATGTGTCCAATCTGGATTTTTCAACATCTCAATAACTTTGAACTTTCCTATTGGCGTTTCCCACCCTGGTTTACCGACCGCGACTGGGTAGCTAGCTTGTAAACTGTCTCCTTTGTACACATACAGCTTCCGCATACTTCGTTTAAGTACTAGATGGATGTGTTGTTTAGAAACTGGGGGAACAGTTGGCTTGACTATAGGAGATGCTGGCTTCTCAATTGTTTTTTGGGAATCTGTGCGTTTCTCAATACTCACCCTAGCAGTATGCTGTGATTGCAGCCAGAACAACAGCGCAATTGCACCAAAACCAATACTTAAACTAGTACAAAGTTCCAGGTTATTCTTGATTATCTTGTTTTGCATAAACTATTCAGCTTGGAGCGAAGCTAGCTATTTAAGTTAAAATAATCACTTTTGTTAATCAACTTTAATAAATTAAACCAATTTCAAAAAGGAATGCAGCATATATATATATACTCAACCCTTGTTATTTATGGCTTTCTGAATGAGCGTTTGAGTGAATTGGTATTATCTGATTTATCTAAGGGCATACATTATACAATTCCAAATCTGAGAGGATGTTTGAAAAGTCATTTTGTCAGTATCAAAAGTTTTAGAACCCTCTAAATCTCCCGATAAATTGAGGGAATTTGATTCCGGTTTCCTCCTTTTTAAAGAGTTGGGAGTCTAAAAGTATCTAAAGTCATGGCGAAACACTTTTCAAACAACCTCTGAGGCAATACTTAAATCCTTAATCAGGCTACCTGACTTCATTGCTACCTTAAAATATCCTTTCCCTCAAAAAGCCAAAATTAAAGAATCAGCAAGCTTAATTCCTAAATTCTAATTTTTGGTTTTCCATTTTGCCCTTTATAAATCTATACTTTTACCATAGTCTTATTGGGGAATTTGGAGAGACTGAAGGTGTTTTTTGAACTGGTGTAGCCGGTTGTTTTATTCTCCTTCTTGAGGGAGTTTGTCTCTGTGGTGTGTCCCTTACTGGTCTAACTCGTGGTCTAGATTCTGGTCTACTAATGGCTGTTGAACGCCTCGATGACCTTCTAGGTTCCTGTCCACTAATGGCTGTTGAACGCCTTGATGACCTTCTAGGTTCCTCTCTACTAATAACTGTTGAACGCCTTGATGACCTTCTAGATTCTACTCTACTAATGACTGTTGGGCGTGATGAAGAGCGTCTCCTTTCTGGCTGTATCGCAGGTCCCGCAGCAGGTAATCCATCAACAATAATATTATTATTACTACTATTATTATTGTTTGATGCTATTGCCGGCCCTGCAACAGGAAGTGCTTCTTGGGCCAGTAATCGTTGCGCTGGAAAACAACTCAAACTTGTGAAAACAACTAAAGCAGTAGCAGAAAGTCTAATTTTCATCTTCTTTAATAACCTTTGCTTTATGAATTTATTTTCAGATGTATGTCACTAAAATGCCAAACTCAATTAATCCGATTGATGTGCAGACTATCGATAATTGCGGTTGAACTCTTTACACGACAAATTATCGCTTCCTTCTAACTTATCTTCACGCCAGAGTCCATCTTTCTCAGTTTTATCTGTAAATATATATATTCCTTCTCCTTGACATTTATTATTAGCAAAGTTTCCTCTATATTCGTTTCCGTTTCTCAATTTTAAATATCCTAGTCCTTGCAACCGATCATTTTTAAACTGCCCTAAATAATAGTTAATATTACTTTCTACCGGATACAATAATCTCCCACAACCACTACGTTTATTATTTTTAAAGTCTCCATAGTATTGAAATTCATTCTGCTTAAAAAGCATCAATCCTCTACCGTTGGCTTCTTTAGTTTTTGGATTGATCTGCCCGTAATATTTATAGACGTTAGTTTCCCAAGTTGGTTTGCCTGTAGCTGCGGGGGGAGAGGATAGCTGTTGATCTTGATTGCAAGGTAGTTGGGAGAATTCTGAAGAAGTTGGTATAGTATCTGGTGTTGTTGTGGGAACTGGTACCGCAGTTGGTGTAGGAGATGGTGTAGAGGATGGTTCTGTTGGGGAAGCTGGTACAGTGTTTGGTTCAGGAGATGGTGGCGATGCTTCTTGCCCTAGTATTTGTTGTATTGGAAGAACACCTAAACTTGTAGAAATAAGTAAACAAGAAGTATAAAGTATAAGTTTTATCTTCATAAAACACCTTTCTTGTGTAATGTATACAACCTAAAATTCATTCATAAATCCTAATTTTATGCAAACTCGTACTTAATTAATACTTATAAATAACGGTATTAAGCCCATAGTTTGCCATCATAGTTACAAAATACGGATAAGTACGTGCTTATAGATATTCAGTATAAATATTTAATTTATCAAAGTATTGTTAATAAACTAAGTATAAACCATTAGATATATTTAATTAGCATAAATGAAAACAAACTTAAGTATTTCTTCATATTTTAGGATATTTTGCCACTTTTGTGGAAAATTAATAGTAAAGTGCCTGTTTAATAAACTGCGTAATCAAAAATTTCTGAAGTCACGGAAGGCATATCCAAGTATTTTAATTAACTGAAGTTTATTATTAATCCCTTCTACAGTACCACTGGTAATTTTTCCATCAAAATAACAAACTATTTCACAAAACATCTAACCATTGTACCTAAATCAAGTGGAAGCAACCCAATTTACAAACTACTTTCGCTCTCCACAAACATCAGTTGGTAGATTATATGTGCTTCCAATCTAAACAATTAAGCAATATCAATCACAGAGCGATACCTTTCCTTCGGAATGCTACGCAAACGGTAAGCTTCTCTACAAGACTCTACGCGAACGCGAACGTAGAACTTTTCGGTTTACTAAATTTACTATCTTTGAATGCAATTCGATATGAGGAATTTAAATCTGCCATTAACGCATAAAATTCCAATTGATGGGAAAACTTTACCTAAGTAAATAAGCTGAAAACTGTTAAAAGGGTTTTAGGCTGAGAAAGCTGATAGTTGGCATCCTAGATACTGAAGGCTCCTTACATGATAAATTATCGCTTCCTTCTAACTTATCTTCACGCCATATTCCATCTCGCTCAGTTTTATCTGCAAATATATATATTCCTTCTCCTTGACATTTATTATTAGCAAAGTTCCCTCTATATTCGTTTCCATCTCTCAGTTTTAAATATCCCAACCCTTGAAGTTCATCACTTTCAAACTGCCCTAAATAATAGTTAATATTACTTTTTGCCGGATATGATAATCTCCCACAACCACTACGTTTATTATTTTTAAAATCTCCATAGTATTGAAATTCATTCTGCTTAAAAAGCATCAATCCTCTACCGTTGGCTTCTTTAGTTTTTGGATTGATCTGGCCGTAATATTTATAGATGCTAGTTTCGTGTGTTGGCTTGCCTGTAGCTGCGGGGGGGGAGGATAGCTGTTGATCGCGATCGCAAGGTAGCTGAGAGAATTTTTTGATTGTAGAAGGCGGTTTTGGAGTAACTGCTTGCGGTTGTGGAGTAGGTGTTTGTGGATTTGCAGGAGTTGGTGATTGAGCAAAATATCTAGATACCACATACAAAGACATGATAGATCCAAATAAAACTCCTCCGCCTATTACCATAACTTTCCGATTAGATGCCGATCGCCGACGATCTGACTTTGGTTTTGGTGATGGTGGTGATTGAGTAAGTGCTTGCAACGCTTCTGCTGCTGTTTGGTAACGCTGGCTAAAGTGAGAACGCACCATATTTGTTAACACCTCGGCAAATCTGTCGCTGACATTCACCCGATCGCGCCAAATTATTTCACCTGTTACGGGATCTTCGGGTAACTTTTGAGGCGGTACGCCTGTCAGTGCTTGAATTCCTAGCATACCTACTGCATACACATCGCTAGATAGTTTCGGCTTGCCATTAGCTTGTTCATTTGGCATATAGCCATTTGTGCCAATCAGGATGCTTGATGTGACTAGACCTTGAGTATTCGTCTCCAAGCATTTAATTTCTTTCACTGCTCCAAAATCAATCAGCACAATCTTTCCGTCTTGATGACGACGCATGATATTCTGTGGCTTAATATCACGATGAATAATACTTTGTTGATGGATAAATACTAAAACTTCTAAAACATCCGTAAGCAGTTTTTTTACTTCTGCTTCACCCCAAGGCTGACCTGCTATTATTTCTTTGCTTAAGTCATGCCCATCAATAAATTCTTGTACTAGGTAAAATTCGCCGTTTTCTTCAAAATGGGCGAATAGTTTGGGAACTTGGTTGTGAATGTTGTCTAAGCGATATAAAGTTTCAGCTTCCCGGTTAAATAAACCTTTAGCAATCTTCAGAAGTGCTTCATTCTGGTTTTGCGGCTTCAGGTGTTTGACAACACATTTAGGCTTGGGAGTTGTAGGTATATCCAAATCTTCTGCTAAATATGTCTCGCCAAATCCACCGCTTCCCAAGGGATGAATAATTTTATAACGACTGCGGAGTACTGTGCCAAGAGGATACATTAGATTTATACAGCATTAAATAAGGTATCTAAAATTTAATTTCTGGCAGTTTTAACTAAAAAAAATACAACAACAAATTCAGTCGTTTACTCCTAGACTTTTAATACTTTAAAGGTGGATAGCCTATCCGAAAAGTGCTTCTGAGGAGTAAAAAATGGACGAGCAATATACTAAGATTTAATTTTATGTTATTACAATTTTGGCAAATTTTGTTTAAAAAATCTCCGTTTTCCTCCCATTCAACGGTTGATTTACGC
Source organism: Nostoc sp. DedQUE09 (assembly GCF_034530915.1). NCBI lineage: Bacteria > Bacillati > Cyanobacteriota > Cyanophyceae > Nostocales > Nostocaceae > Nostoc > Nostoc sp. DedQUE09. Next base: position 14,022 of record NZ_JAVRCE010000014.1, on the reverse strand, counting down.
CAATGTCACGATGATGGATGAATATCTGTCAGGGATAATGTATGTCATTTATGGTAGCGTATCACCAGAAGAAGCGATGCCTACGGCAACCCGTTTGCGTAGCGTCTCCGACAGGAGAAGCGGGAACGCCAAAATTGAAGGTTAGTTGGATATTTGTTTTTTGCTAGCTAGTCCCTAAGCAGAAGTCATAGTAACAATTGCCACTATGACTTCTGCTGTGGTTGAGTATTTCTGAGTCTTGATTTAAATTTGCAACTAAACCTTTGCTTCCAAAGATTTGAGTAACTCGGTATTCACGCCTGATTCACGAGTTAGGGCAATTTTGCCAGTGCGGGCGATTTCTTTCAAACCAAATTTTTGTAATACTTGCACGATCGCTACGAGTTTACCTGGATCTCCCACAACTTCTAAGGTGAGAGAATCTTCCGCCACATCCACGACTCGCGCCCGGAAAATCTGAGACAGTTCGATCACTTCTGAGCGATTGCTGGTACTAGCATTCACCTTCAAAAGCATCAATTCCCGCTCTACACAAGGAGTTTCGGTAATATCCTGGACTTTTAAGACATTGACTAACTTGTATAGTTGCTTGGTGAGTTGCTCGATCACGCGATCGTCACCAGGGACAACCATTGTAATTCGGGAGACTCCTCCTTGTTCAGCAGGACCAACAGCAAGGCTTTCAATATTAAAGCCGCGACGCGCAAATAAACTAGATATGCGGGAAAGAACACCCGCCTCATCTTCTACGAGAACTGAAAGGGTATGTTTCATCTTCGCCAACAGAGGCTAGAGCAGGAATTGAGTAACGCAGATACTAGCTAAGGGCAATGCTAGACCTACTACCGCACTAAATTTACAGTGCGACCTCCTATTGTAAACTTAAGCGTTGCACTCGTTGCATTCTCAATGGAGAAATTGTCTAGAAATCATATCGCAAGAAGTAATTTCACTGAATGAATATCTTTTTATTGGCAGATGCGGCATTTTTGTAAAACTTTTATACTCAGATTTCATAAGTCGGTAATAGGAGAAAAGTTTTATGGGTTGGTTAAAAAGATTGTTTGGAATGGAAAAACCTGAAAATGCAGAAGTAAATCCGGCTCCACAGGCTGTACAGCAAGCGCCTAGTGCTAATGTTGCTACTGCTACGCAACCGATACCCCCAGAACGGCTGGGTTTGAGCGGAGAATATGACCAAAGTGGTTTAGCAAAGCGGGTGGCGTTGGCATTCGATCAAGACCCCCAACTCGACGATGTTAATACCCTTTGGGTGGCTCAGACAGGTAGCACTGTGGTGTTGAAAGGTAAAGTCCCCAGTCAAGAAATTCTTAATAAGATGGTTTCTGTAGCGCGTTCTGTAAATGGTGCTACAGATGTTGACACTAACCAAGCGACGATTGGCTAGTTACTGCTAATGCGATCGCACCCCCATTGCATAAAATATTTAGGGAACAACTAATGGCGATGCCTGCGGCGGGCTTCTCTACGAGAGGCTACGCCAACGCCTACGCCAATCCATCTCTCAATCCAATCTAAAATCGCTTGGTTAACTTGTTCTGGACATTCATCATGGGGACAATGCCCTACATCCTCCAGATTTAGCAGTTCCAACTTCTCGTTATATTGGGCAAATTGGCTAGCTAGGGCTGGCGGCACAAATCGGTCTTTTTGTCCCCAAATCAAAAGCATCGGAATTGTTAAGGTTGGTAAGACTGTCTTGACACTAGGACTAAAGTTAATTCCGATCGCAGCTTTGAACAAAGCACTAAACGCCCTCGCAGAACCCCTATCTTGGGGAGGCCCTGCTAAAATCTCGATCAGTTCATCGGTAATCGCCTCTGGGTTAGCGTAGGCAAGACGTGCCCAGCGGCGCAGCACCCCAGGACGGCGCACGAAGTTAAATACAGGTTTAAGAATCAACGGCGAAGCAACAACATTTTTAATTGCTGTGACGAGTGGGCGCAGCATAGGAGGAATCGCTTCTTGTTCTAATGACGGGTCGGGTAAACTCATCATTACCATACCCAGCACCATATCCGGGTGGGCGGCGGCGGCGGCCATCGAAATCAGTGAACCGTTGGAATTGCCTATTAATATTGCTGGTTGACGGATAAATGTTTTCCAGAAATCGTAAACCTGTTCAACCCAGAGTTCGATGCTGTAATTAGCTGCGGCTTTTTCAGAAGCGCCAAAACCCAACATATCTATGGCGTAAACTGTGTGATGCTCACTCAACACCTCTAAATTATGTCGCCAATGACCAATGGAAGCGCCAAAGCCATGTAACAGAATTAGCGGTGTTGTATGGTGGTGACTTTGGCTAGGGCGAATGTAAGTGTAGCGAGTTTGCCAACCACGCCAAATCCAATCTCTTTGATTACCAACTCGTTCCTGCCAGTGTACCGTAGTGGTCACACTTACCTCCGATTTATCAGCACTGAAATACCATTATAAGAATTGGGCATTGGGGATTGGGGATTGGGTACAAAAGGCAGAGGGGCGGATGGGCAGAGGGGCAGAGGGGCAGAGGGGAAAACTTACTGCAACTTCTCCTCTGCTCCCCTGCTCCCCTGCTCCCCTGCTTCTTCCCCAGTCCCCTATTTACCTAACAAATTGGGGCATAATTTCAGCTGCGGTGAATATTCCATAGATGCCGCGTTGGTGCAATTGTCTACCAGCTTTGAGATAGCCGAAGGCAGGGCCGCAGACATTTGCTGCCATGCTGGTTTCATCTCCGAGAGTAAATGTATGGGTAGAAATCTTTCCTTCAAAGGTACGTCCTGTTACCTTAACATTGGTGCTGAGAGGCTTTTTGGGATTGCGGGTATCGACTACACCACCAACTGTAACGCGATCGCGCCCTACTATCCCGGCTACTTCTAACATCACATCATCAGCGTGTTCCATATTTTTCAAGGTCAGCACGCCATTAGTTTTATCTAGTAGTGCTTCTACTTCTGCATCAGTCATCGCCCTAGCAGCTTCTACTGTGTAACCAGGCATATGGCCGATGTCTTCCCGAACAGTGGCGCGGTAAGCTTCCCAGTTAGCAATTCCCACCCCAAAGGTAATTTCAACTTGATGAATTTCGGCGTAACTTTGGGCGGCTAAAGCTGCTGCTGCTGTTAATAGTCCAGGGGTAGCACCGCATCCTGTCATATAAGTAATCCCGGCGGCTTGCAGTTCCTCTTTCATCGCTAGGAGTTGTTCTACAGCAGTGGTGCGTTTAATCGCATCTACTAATACCCCACGCCAACCAGATTTGATAAATTCCTTGGCGACATTGGGAATAAAATCATTTGGCAGGTTGGGTAAAGCCAAAAAATACCCATCTACTTCAGCTATTTCGATTAAATCCTGAATACTTTGATTTGTTAATGTACCAATTGGCTCTAAATAACCCACCGAACCTTGGGACTGATAGGTTGCAATGGATTCTTGGGTATTTAAACCGTCATCAGCATAAGCGTAGCCTTTTTGATCTGCTGCTGCGACTAAAATCATTTCTCGTTTGCCAGCAACTACCTTAGCGGCTGCTTGTCCGAGTCCGCCAAAACCCAGTACTCCTACACGTATCGCTGGCGAAATATTTAGAGAATTTTTGATTTGTTCAGAATTCATAGTCAATTCGTTAAGTTGAATCAAAAGCCCTGATTATTCGGCATCTCAGCTTCCGGCTGGTAACTGGTGGCTGATGGCTGATAACTCAAAGCTATAGAGATTAATTATGATTCATTATCCTGGGTTCTTTGGCTGGATATTGCAGATATTTATCTACTAGCGATCGCTTTTGAGTTTTTTGACTGGGAATATATCAGATTTAAACCAATGGCCGCAACTGGCAACCGAGAGGAAGGCTTAATAATACTGGCTAAACTTGAAGCTTTGACACAATAGAGTTTCTGGCACGATGATGCAAACACTCACGGAGGCGATCGCCTAAAGTGGTAGGAAGTTGTTAAAATTCTGAGCATTATGAAGCGCATTTGCACTAAAGTTAATATTTTTACAATAACTTCATTATCTGCTTTTCTATTTGCTAACACCACTAATTTATTGCTAGTGCAGACAGTCACAGCTAAACCATTACAGACAAAAAAGCCAGTCAATCAACCAATACCATTTAACTCAAAAGTACGAATATCCTGCAAATAATAGCTTACCAGCAAGCCGTTTGATGACGATTGAAAGCGCTATTAAAAAGTCTAGTAAGATGCAAATAACAGAAGCCAAACTTACAACATACGAAGAATTTGCAGCCAAAACAGGAGAATACAAATCATCGATTTCCAACAACCGAATGGTGTGGATAGTGACTGGTTTTGTCCAAGGTGAGTTAAGAATGTCTAGAGGTAGAAGTGTCTGTACTGATAACGCTAAACTTGTGGAAGTAAGGGATGCTGAAACTGGCGATTCTTTTGGTAGAAGTATTTACTGTCCTCCAAACAACCAAGTAAATTTCATGCCGTAAAGTTGACTTAGAATCAAAATAACTTGTCTTCAGGAGATTGACTTTCATGACATATATCTCCCCAAAAGCTCTCACATTTGAAGATTTTATCTCCCAATATCAAGACAATCCCCGCTATGAACTAGCAGATGGAGAACTAATTGACATAAAACCCACTGGCCCGCATGAAACGGTGAGTGGCAAACTTGCAACCCAAATTGGCATCTACCTTGTTGCAGAACAACTCCCCTGGTTTATTCCTCGCACTTGTTTAATTTACCCCTTTGCAGATACAGCTACAGTTCGTCGTCCTGATATTGTGGTTCTTGATGAAACCGTTCTTGATCGCGAACCCCTTTGGGAGCGAGAACCCGTAATTACTCTTGGACGGTCAATTAAATTGGTGGTGGAAGTTGTTAGCACTAATTGGGAAACTGACTATGCAAGAAAGGTTGAGGAATATGCGCTTTTAGGCATCCCTGAATATTGGATTGTCGATTATCGAGGATTAGGCGGTGTAGCATTTATTGGGAAACCCAAACAACCTACATTCACCGTTTGTCAATTGGTTGAAGACAGCTATACTCAACAACAATACCGACTCAACCAATTAATTAACTCGCTACTTTTACCCGGTATTAAACTTCAGTTAGATGACATTCAACAAAGCTTCCGCTACCACAAATTCCAATTATTCCGATTCGGTTTCTGTCAACAAATGGACGTGTCCCAAGAAAGTCAACTGCTGCACTGAAATCTTCAGAATAAATATCAGGCGCAACAGCGTTGCGTGGTTCGCCCTCACTCTCACCCCAGAAAGACAAGTCAAGAGATAAAGTCACAAACCCTCTTTCAGCCATATTTGCAGCATACACGTTGGCACTTTGTTCTTTTACAGCTCCCATAGGATGCCCAACAACGATCGCCGAATGTTTTTTACTCCGATCTAAATTCTTGGGAATAAATAAATGTCCCGCAACATTCATTTTGTATTGGTTTTTAAAAGTAACCTTATACATCGTAACGTTGTCGCTTACCTGAAAAGTTGTATATCCCTGTAGTGTTATTTGTTCCATTTCTTTTGTTTTTTCTGATTGTGCTTTTTGTTCTGTTTGTGTGTAAGCTTGCCCGCAGATCATCAGAGCCATCATCGGTAAAATTAATATAGATTTCATATAATTTCTCCCCTTTTCATTGTGAGATTTACACATGAAATTGCTGCTCTATTAATCTGAAATTTCTCCAAATATCAATCTGGTTTTATCAGCAGCGTTTCTACCGTTTGCTGTATAAGTCCAATTATGCAGGCGTGAAAACAGATAGCGTGAGGACGTTCATCGAAAAAAACCGGACAATTCTCCAAAAAATCGCTATGCAAGGTGCTGAACAGAAACAAAATGTTTAATATAAATTTATGAACCCAAAAGAAGCAGAATTTGAAAAGCGAAAGATGCAGATCAATCGGGAAGAGCTGATCGAAAGAATGATTCGTCTCGCTCCCGAAAACAGCCTTTTGGAAGTGTTTCCAGGTATTTTCATATATCAATCGTCGAAACCGACCGAGAGCCAGGTATCCGTATTAAAGCCCGCTTTCTGCGTCATCGCGCAGGGCAGCAAGGATGTGCTTTTGAACGATGAATTATTTCACTATGATTCCGGTCATTACTTAATCTCGACGCTTGATTTGCCGATTATGAGTAATGTCGTCGAAGCGTCCGAGGAAAAACCTTATTTGAATCTTCGGATAGACCTCGATCCGGCACTTGTTGCTGCGGTGATGATTGAATCTGGCATCGAAACTAACAAAAGCGGCACCGGAGTCAAGGCGATGGATGTCAGCCCGGTTGATGCCAATTTGCTGGAAGCGGTCGTCAAATTGGTGAAACTATTTGACACGCCGGACGAAATGAAGTTTCTCGCGCCGCTGATCATTCGCGAGATCATCTATCGGCTTTTAAAGGGAAAACAGAGCGCACGCCTGGGTCAGCTTATCACTACCGAAGGCGACGCACAGCGCATCTCCAAGGTGGTCAAGCAAATCCGCGAGAATATTGATCGGCCGATGAAAATCGAAGATACAGCCCGCGAACTCGGCATGAGCGTGTCAAGCTTTCACCAACATTTTAAGTCTGTCACGGCGATGAGTCCTTTGCAGTTCCAAAAACAAATACGGCTTCAGGAAGCGCGCCGTCTGATGCTCGGCGAAAACATGGACGTGGCGATCGCCAGCTTTCGCGTCGGTTACGATGACCCGTCTTATTTCAGCCGGGAATATAAAAAACTATTTGGTATTCCCCCGCATCGTGACATCGCCAAGCTTCGCAGCAATTTAGGGCAATAAAAAAACAAGCTTTAATTTTTGCATCGTCTAAGTAGGGCGATCGCATCATTGAACTATCTAACCGCTATGAAATTGTTGCTTGAGCAAGGATTACCACTCTCTGGGGCAACATTGCTAAGTGATGCAGGTATCGACACCATCGTTTACCGTTGTTGCCGGATGTCTAAACTTTCGCATATTTAACTTAAATTTATATTCAATCAGCAAAAAGGCTTATTACTTACTCAAAACTTCATATTCAATAAGCAAAAAGGCATATTGCTTACTCAAAATGGCATTTTACTTTCTCAAACCCCAGTTTGCTTTCTCATTTTGGTGTTTTCCGCAAGCAAAAAGAGCTTTTACTTTCTCAAACCCCAGTTTGCTTTCTCATTTTGGTGTTTTCCGCAAGTAAAAAGAGCTTTTACTTTCTCAAACCCCAGTTTGCTTTCTCATTTTAGTGTTTTCCGCAAGCAAAACAAGCTTTTACTTTCTCAAACCCCAGTTTGCTTGTTTATTTAAGTAATTTCCGCATTCATTTTGGTGTATGCTTTAGCCGAAAGCTTGCGATTGGTTGATAAGGTGGATATCTAGAACAATTCCAATAACTAATTGTGTTGCTTAGGTTATCTGTAAGGGCGCGATCGCAAATTGATCGGTGGGACTTAAGATTAGAGTATGCATATTAACCAAGATGTTATAGGAAAAATGCAGCATAACATCTATGACTACATAGCGAAAGCTGCCATTGCACAATATGATATAGCTCAAGTAGAGCGTTATTTTTTAGGTCATAGTGGAAGCGTAACCTTCTGTATAAAAACACAAGCGGAAAAATTTCTTCTCCGTATTCATCAACCAATATCTAAGCTACAAGGCGATATATGGCAAAAACCACAGGTGATTGAGTCAGAACTTTTGTGGCTTACTGCCTTGCGTCATGACACAGAGATGGTTGTGCAGGAGCCAGTAAAAAATCTACAAGATAGATGGCTCACTCAAGTTTTAGATGAGACCGGAGAAATGTTTTATTGCTCACTGCTGCATTGGATTGATGGCAATAACCTGAACGGAGAACGAACTCCAGAACAAGCTTACCAACTCGGTTTATTGCTAGCTAGATTGCACCAGCATAGTAGTCAGTGGCAACTGCCAGAAAACTTTGTTCGCCCAGCCTACGATCAGAATCGGCTGCAAGCAGCACTTTTGGCACTTTATCCAGCAGTATTACAAGAATTGATTTCAGCAGAAGATTACAAGACCCTCGAAACGGCGGCTTGTCAAGTTGAAGGAATGATAGAAACACTGGGTCAGACACAAAATGTCTGGGGACTGATTCACGCTGATCTTCATGAGGGCAACTATTTATTGCACAACGAGGAATTCCGTCCAATCGATTTTGCTCGCTGTGGCTTTGGATACTATCTTTACGATATTGCAAGTTCGCTTCAATATTTACTTCCCACTGTCAGACCTTCCTTTTTTAAAGGCTATCAAGCTATTCATAAGCTACCTGAACATTACTTACAGATTACAGAAGGTTTCTTTATCATGGCGCTGATTGAAGTACTTTCTTTTCATGTAAATAATCCACAAGAGCATAAGTGGATTTCAGAAACTGTGCCGTATATCGTCAAAGAACACGTTCATCTGTATCTTCAGGGCGAATCATTTCTGCTTGATAAATACTAAGGCATTGCAATTTCGCCTCGCCTAATTGGGTTTGCCAATACTTCGCTGAGTTCATCAAGTTTTAGTGTTTTCCGCAAGCAAAATGGCAGTGGATGACAGCACTAAATAAATATTTCGTAAAATTCTGCAACGCCTTTGTTGCTTGTTAAAAGTTGCTTTAGGCAAGACTCTAACTGAACGAACCTACTTGAGGCAAACTCCAGATTTTCATCGTTAAGAATTTGATGAGCTACAATGCTAACTGACTGAATGCCACAGAAAGCGGTGATGAGTACAACACCAGAGTCTATGTAAGTTTTCTTATGACTCACGGAATCCACCGCGACCTTCAGCAAGTTCAAGTTCAATTTCGTCAACGTTTACGAAGTTGCAATCCAGCAGCGATCGCTCGTTGTCGGATCGACCATAATTTTTTAGCTAAGGGTGTTTGTGGGACAAAATCAGATTCTGCGGGTGTTGTTTATGGCTCAGATTTAAGTAGTTCAACAGACTCCAAAACTTTTTGTTGCTTTTGGGGTGTGAGTTGTCGCCAGTGTTCAAGTAGTTCAACTTCATTACCCATAAGTACAACGCTCGTGAATGATTTTTCTATTTTAGTGGCAGAAGCCTTATTTCTTGTTCCTTGCTATAAAATTTTGCTTGGAGTGCAATCGTTTTTCATTAACTTGGTATGAAGCAATATATATTGACGATGATTTTCATCAGGAGCTAGGGTTACTTCCATGAAATTAGATCGCATTACCAGCAATCCCAATCGCATGAATGGACAGCCCTGTATTCGTAATCTTCGGCTTACCGTTCGTCGAGTGATTGAGTTATTAGCTACTTATCCTAATCGAGAAGAACTGCGCCAGGAGTTTCCCGAATTAGAAGATGAAGATATTCAGCAAGCCTTAATTTTTGCATCGTCCTACTTGAGCGATCGCATCATTGAACTACCTAACCGCTATGAAACTGTTGCTTGATCAGGGATTACCACTCTCTGCGGCAGCATTGCTACGTGATGCAGGTATCGACACCATCCATGTGGGTGAAATTGGGATGTCTTGAAGCTGAAGATGCAGAAATCATCCAGAGAGCTAGAGAAGAGAGACGTGTTGTTGCTACACTTGATGCAGATTTTCATACATTGCTAGCGCTTCATGAAGCAATTACTCCTTCAGTCATTCGCATTCGTATTGAAAGGTTACGTTCTCAAGCATTAGCGAATTTGTTGCTGACAGTAATCGCTGAGTGTGAAGAGGATTTGGAGCAAGGAGCAGCCGTAACAGTTGAGCCAAGCCGTATTCGTATCCGTCGTTTACCGTTGTTGCCTGATGTCTAACCTTTCGGATAGTCTTTCAACCATCCGTTTTATCGACTTGTTAGCCAGGATTCAATAAGTTTGTCTACCGATTACATCAGCAGCAGTGTCAATAAGGTTGTCGTAATGTAATAGCAAAATGTTTGTGTCCATACGTTCTTCGCGCCCAATTTCGTAATTCAAGTTCAACAAAGACAAACTCATGGCCGCCTGAACTCTGACCAATAATTAAGTAGTCGGTCGATAAGAATTGCCGAGCTGAAACTCAGGGAAAAGACAAGTTGCGTGGTGACCAAAATGAAAATACTTACTAAGAAGTGAGCCAATGATGAAGTAGGCGCGATGTTCGCTAATGAATTTTAAAATACTGCGTTCATCGACATCTTCCGACTCAAGCATTTGTTGGAAGCAAGCAAGTTTATTATTGAGTTCTACACGATCTTGAAGATCAACAATGTCCATGTAGTTGTTTGGCAACAGGCTGATATAGTGGCGTGCAGCTTTAGGGTACTTATGAAAAAGCGACTTTCTAAATTTGGGGGTAACGACCTCCTGCTCCTTGAGCGAGCGGAATTCTGCTTCTTCGTCAGAGGTGAGTATCGTGTAGTCTCTGTCGTACAACTTCATGTGCTGACCTGCTTGCCATTGCTAGCTAACTAGTTATCAAACGGATTTTTTCTGGATATCCATTAGAATTTAATATGCCCATTTTTAAATTGAAAATACTCTACACGCTCACCGTTAATCAGCAACGCTGAATTTTTACTATTCTTGTAAAACGGTCTTTGATACAATCCTAGTTTTCTTAAGGTCTGCTTCGGAAAGTTCTTCTCCAGCTTGCAAACGAGTGGCGGAAGTTTGCAACACTGTCGCTGCACCTTTATCTCCAATTTGTAAAGCGGTTTTAGCAGCTGTTTGCAACATCGTAGCTGCACCAGTGCGATCGCCTTGTTGCAATTTCGCTTCGGCTAACTGGGTTTGACGATACTTTGCTAATGTTAAAATAGACTGCTGCACCTGGGGATTAGATGTCGGTTGATATGCCCGCACTACATCTGCATACACTGGCATGAGGGGCGAAAGTAAACCTTCTTCGTTAACCAACGGGTCATCGTAACGAATTTGCAGATGAGCGATCGCTTGTTTACCTTCTGGCAATTGTCCCAGATAAATGTTTGCCAAAACTACCCGTTCTACATCCTGCATCAAATCTCCCAAACGCACAGCAAAGCTACCATCAGCTTCGGGTTCCACTGGTAACTCGATTGTGTCTGGGGCAACTTGAGCAATGGGTTTAAATTCTGCTAATCGGACATTGGGCACTAAAGATAACAGCAAGTAAGCATTAGTTAGCCCAATCGATTGAATCCGTCCAAACAGTCGGCTAAATTGCTCCACAGCTTGTTCGGGACGTTCAATATAAGCTAAAGTACCACCACCGACATCGGCAATGTTTTCTAGCATATCTTGATTCCAGCTATTGCCAAATCCGAAAGTGTTGATAGTTAGGTTAAGTTTGGCAGCCTTTTGCGCCAGTTTCAGACAGCGCTTACTGTCATCCCGCCCAATATCCCACTTCCAAATCCGCAAACCGCTTTCACCATGTCCATCTGTAAGCAGAAACGCCTGGGAAACAGCGCCTCTTGTACCCTTCATCAGTTCTGTAATTCCCAATTCCAAACCATCAGCGATCGCAGTGCCGCCGCTAGCAGTCAGTTTGCTTTTAATTTGAGATTTGATGGTTTCGGGGTCTTCGATCGCTTGGTTGGGGATTATGACTTCCGCAGAACCGGAAAAAGCCACAACTGAAATGCGATCGCCTACTTTCAAGCGATCGATTAATCCTTCCACAGCCTGGATCACCGTTTTAATTGGGTGTCCATGCATGGAACCACTTTTATCCAAAATCAAGCAGAGATTGAGTGGTAGATTTTTGTCAGACTCACCAGCGAGCGCAAAAATTGTAATTGCCAATTGACGTTGGCTACTTGTTTGAGCAATATCAACATTATTGTCATTTAACGCCGAGAGCAATTTAACTTTCATTGAGGAGGGGTATCTTGCAAAACTGTTTTGGAGACAATTCTGGTTTTCTTGCGATCGCTTTCAGATAAATCTCCACCAGATTGTAGCTGGGTGGCAGAAGTTTGCAACACTGTCGCTGCACTTGTATCTCCCATTTGCAAGGCAGTTTTCGCAGCCGTTTGTAACATTGTCGCCGCACCAGAGCGATCGCCCTGTTGTAATTTCGTTTCGGCTAGCTGGGTTTGGCGATACTTCGCTAATGCCAAAATAGACTGTTGCACCTGGGGATTCGGGTCTGCTTGGTAATTTTTGACTACATGGGCATAAACTGGGATATTTGGTGTAACTAAACCTACTTTGTTGGCGGCTGGATCGTCGTAGCGGACTTGCACATTAGCGATCGCTTGTTCACCTGTTGGCAATTGTCCCAAATAAATATTAGCTAATATTACCCGTTCTGCATCTTTCATTAAATCTCCCAATCGCACAGCGAAACGTCCATCAGCTTCTTGTTGCAGTGGTAACTCGATTGTGTCTGGGGAAACTTGGGCGATAGGTTTAAGTTCCGCTAACCTGACATTGGGCATCAGGGAAAATAACAGATAAGCATTAGTCAATCCCACGGTTTGAACGCGGCTGAACAGGCGATTAAACTCTTCCACCGCCTGTTCGGGTTTTTGAATATAAGATAAAGTACCTAAGCCAGCATCGGCAATTTTTTCTAAAACATCTTGGTTCCAGTTGTCACCAAATCCCAAAGTATTTAAAGTCAAATTATAGCTAGCAGCCAATTGGGCGAATTTCAAACAGCGATTGTTATCACCGTGTTCATTTTCCCCGTCGGTTAACAAAAAGGCTTGGGAAACAGTATCTTTTTTGCCCTTCGCCAACTCCTCAATCCCCAAACGGAGTCCTTCATCAATTGCAGTTCCACCATCGGCGGCTAGGCGATTAATTTGCTGCTTGATTTTCTCTGGATTTTCGATACTTTGACTGGGTACTAAGACTTTGGCCCGGTGATCGAAAACTACCACACTGAGGCGATCGCCAGGGTTGAGTCTATCTACCAGACGATTCGCGGCTTTTTTCACCGTTTCTAGCGATCGCCCATTCATAGAACCACTATGATCGAGAATTAAGCATAAATTTAGGGGTACATGGCGGTCTTGATTTTCTGCGATCGCCGAAATCGAAATTCCCAACTGACGTTGACTGTTCAGTTGATTTGCGTCCAAATTACCATCATTCAAGGCAGGCTGCAAATTAACCTTCATAACTCAGAGTCCCTATTCAGGATATACATATTAAAAAATAACTTCAAAGCACTACTTTAGCTCTACGGAAAACTTATCTAACATAAATACACTAATATAATCAGAATATCTTAGAAGCCAAGCATTGGCAGATGCGAAGCCACCTTCAGCATTAGGGAGAAATCCGCACCTTAAGGAAGACTGGCATCGCGCTAGGATGTATTACAGTTAACGGCATAGTTTCAGGCGATCAGTTGCTATGGACATTTCCCCAATTAAGGCTGTTCAAGCCCCATATTACGGCGATAACTTTTACCGGACACCACCGCCAGATTTACCTTCCCTCTTATTGAAGGAGCGAATTGTCTATATTGGGATGCCTCTGGTGCCTGCTGTCACGGAATTAATCGTGGCCCAATTGCTGTTTTTGCAATCCGACGACCCCGAAAAACCGATTAAAATCTATATCAACTCCACCGGCACTTCCGGTTACAGTGGCGAACCCATTGGCTTTGAAACCGAAGCCTTCGCCATCTATGACACCATGAAATATATCAAACCTCCTATCCATACCATCTGCGTCGGTTCCGCGATGGGTATGTCAGCGATGCTTCTGAGTGCTGGTACAAAAGGTTGCCGCGCTAGTTTGCCTCACTCCTCGATTATCCTGCATCAGCCCAAGAGCTACGCCCAAGGTCAAGCAACGGATATTCAAATTCGCGCCAGGGAAGTTTTGGTAAATAAAGGGGCGTTAGTTGATATCTTACATCGCACCACTGGACAGGCTCCAGAAAAAATTACTAAAGACATGGATCGGTTGTTATATTTAACACCTTACGAAGCGAAGGAATACGGCTTGATTGACCGAGTTTTTGAGAAAGAAGAACTCGCAAATCCCCCACTCCCTGCCAGTGTCCTCTAGTGAGTGCTGAGTGCTGAGTGCTGAGTGCTGAGTGCTGAGTGCTGAGTGCTGAGT
>NZ_JAVRCE010000013.1:0-157534 GCF_034530915.1 Nostoc sp. DedQUE09 | reverse complement strand
CTGGATAATTTCAGTTATTTACTACTTGCTTATCTCGGAAAGTGACAGAAGAGGGGTAATTAAAAAGCGATCTCAACACTGTCCTCATCTAAATACAAACGAATTTGGCTCACTGTCTCTTCGCCGTATATTCAACTTCTAAACGGTCGTATTCTTCAATTTCTGCGGCAATCTCCGTGTCAATTACTTGCTGGTTAGCATAGTAGTAAGCTAGCGCTGCATAAACTTGTACCAACATTAGCTGTGGTCTTTGAACAACTATCTCTTCCGGTTTCATGCCTGCATTGAAATTGATCGCAATGTTGTGTACCGTAATCCGGTGTCCCGCAATCCGAGGGCGTCCACCACAGGTTCCGGGTGTGCTGACAATCAGCGTGTCAATGTCGGTAATAGTTTGCATAGCTTGTTTACTAAATTTTGCTCTCATAAACAACTGAGCAATTTTAAACTTCTTCTAATCTAGAAATATAAATATCCAGTTGTTTATTTAGCTACCCACAGCAAAACAAAACATTTATCCCTAATAATTAGGAGTTTACCATTAATCCCAGAATACCAAACATCCTGCCTGCATTAGAGACGATAGACTTTTTATAAGAGTAATTTTGACAAAAACTCGAATTTTCTAACATTTCAAAGCAGGTATGGGGCAATGGTGCGATTAAAACTGTGGCAGTGGGTAGTCTTAGCAATCCCGATCGCGTTTATCATCATTTTCTTACTGGTGTCTGCCGGTTCACAAATTCATGCGTGGGGCATTAATTGGATTTGGGGTATATTCACCGTTTTATTTGTTGGTTGGCGTTGGCTGCTAGTCAAATGGACTCAACCAGCTGTTAACCAAGTAGAAGCTGTATTAACTCAAGTTCGTGAAGAATTGGAATCGACGGCAGAGGATACAGTTGCGCGGCCAGTGGGAAGTGACACCACAAAGCTTGCAGAAACCGCCCTTCAAGAAATTCTTCAAGCAGCGCAAAGCGATCGCCCGATTTGGGAAGACTGGCAAACTTTTTGGACGCGATGTCAGGATTTAGTCGTAGCGATCGCTCGTATCTACAATCCTCAGATTCAATATCCGCTGCTGAATATTTACGTTCCCCAAGCTTACGGGCTGATTCGGGGAACAGTGGATGATATGGATCAGTGGATGCAAAAGTTATCCCCGATCCTCAATCAGGTAACGGTTGGACAAGCATACCAAGGATATGAGGTCTACCGGAAGTTGGAACCATCGGCTCGAAAATTCTGGAAAGTTTGGAACTGGGCACAGTGGATCTTAAATCCGGTGGCGGCGGTGGCAAAACAAGCCAGTCAGGGTTCTAGTAACCAAGCAACTCAGCAATTATTGGGGAATTTGAGCCAGTTATTTCGGGAAGCTGCCCTGAGAAATTTATGCCTACAAGCGATCGCACTTTACGGACGTAGCACATTACCAGTTCCAGCAACCGTAGTTTCCACACCAACTTTACCCAAGGCAAAAACCCAAACACTCCGAGAAATCCTGACTCAAGCTCAACCAGCCGAGGCGGTTGAGCAAAAACCCGTGAATATTCTGCTGGTGGGGCGCACGGGATCGGGAAAAAGTAGCCTGATTAATACGCTATTTCAGGCGGATCTCGCAACCGTTGACGTTTTACCCAGTACCGATCGCATTCAGAATTATCAATGGCAGACTGAAAGTGGCGAAACTCTGACGATTTTGGATACACCTGGTTACGAACAAGTCAACCGTGCCGAACTCCAAAACTTAGTGCTTGATTATGCCATCAATTCAGATTTGCTGTTGTTAGCTACTCCTGCCCTCGATCCTGCCTTGCAAATGGATGTGGACTTTTTGCAAGCTATTAAAGCAGAAATTGCAGATTTACCTGCGATCGCGATTGTCACCCAGGTAGATCGTCTCCGTCCCATCCGCGAATGGCAACCGCCTTATGATTGGGAATGGGGCGATCGCCCCAAAGAAATTGCCATTAGAGAAGCCACTGAATATCGTGCTAAACTGCTAGGAAACTTCTGTAATCTAGTTTTACCCGTGGTTACAGGTGACAGCAAAACAAATCGAGTTGCCTGGGGAGTAGAAGCGCTATCGTTGGGATTAGTGGATGCGATCGCACCTACCAAGCAACTCCGTCTCGCCCGCTTTTTGCGTAACCTAGAAACTCGCATCGTCGCCGCCGCCAAAATCATCGACCACTACACCTTCCAAATGACGACAACACAAGGATTAACGGCATTGCTCAAAAGTCCCGTCCTTCAGTTTGTTTCTACATTCTCAACCGGATCTCCGGCTCTGGCGTATATGTTGGCGGAGCAAATTCCCGTGGAACAGTTGCCAATTGTGATTGGTAAACTGCAAATGGGATATGAGCTTTTCTCACTCTTGAACCCCAAGTCGCTCAACTTTGAATTGCTATCCCTTTGGCCGTTACTGCTGGAAAACACCGCTTCACCCGATCGCAACGCCTGGGCATTTGGTCACGCTCTAGTGGAGTACTGGACTCAAAATTTGACGGTTGAACAGCTCCGGGAGCGATTTGAGTATTATTTAGCGATCGCCAAATAATTTGTCTGCGATGGCGATGTCTACGAAGGATGGTGACGCATCTTCGATTCGCTTGCAAATACTACGTTTAAATAACGAGTTTAAGCGGTTACGTAACCACCATAGATGAGAAATACCAAAAGTTGCATTATAAATAAAGTAAATTACGAATATTTACTTAGTAATTTTGAAGAATTTCATCCTATATAAGGAAAAGGAAAAATGCGATAACAGATTGTAATCTCAAGATTGAGGTTAAGATGACGATTAAAAGTAGGTGTCTACGCAATACGGTTCGGTTAAAGGGTAAAGGGGAAAGGGGAAAGGTTTTGAATACATCCTTTCCCCTTTACCCGCAAACCCATTCCCCAGATCATAAGGAAAGTGAAAAATGCTTATCCGAACCGTATTGGGTGTCTACGGAACCTACCCGCTTTACCTAAGTTTTTATACAGATATATTTTTGTTCGGAGTTTTTATGAAAAATATATTACAAACCTCCATCTCTCAAGAACAGAATTCAGATCAAAGCTATAGCATTTCCTCTTACAACAGGCTGCTTGCCGTTGTGAAGGATTTGGCTTGTGTGCGGACTATTGAAGAAATTATTGAGATTGTGCGTTTGGCTGCTCGCGATCTCACAAATGCTGATGGAGTAACTTTTGTATTGCGGGATGGTGAATGTTGCCACTATGTCGATGAAAACGCCATTGGGCCACTTTGGAAAGGTATGCGTTTTCCGCTCAAGTCTTGCATCTCCGGTTGGGCAATGCTCAACAAGAAAGCAGCCATAATTGAGGATATTTACCAGGATGCACGGATTCCGATTGAGGCGTACAAGGTAACTTTTGTCAAAAGTTTAGTGATGGTTCCTATAAGGGTTTCCGATCCACTGGGGGCGATTGGAGCCTACTGGAGTACACGCCACCTAGCCACGCCCGAAGAGATCGGAATGCTAGAGATTTTGACCGACACTACAGCAGTTGCGATCGCTAACGTGCACCTTTTCCAGAAACTAACGAACCAAAATGCCCTAAAAGACAAATTTATTGCCATGCTAGCTCACGAACTGAGGAATCCCGTTGCCCCCATCTCTAACGGTGTTCAGCTACTGAAGTTGAAGCTAGGACAGACTGGCGCAGTTGGGGAAACAGTTTTAATGATGCAAAACCAGATTAAGCACCTCTCGAAATTGATCGATGAGTTACTTGACGTATCATCCATCACCTATGGGAAGATTTCATTAAACCTTGAGAAGATTAATCTGGTGGAATTGGTTCGCCAGAGTCTCAATGACCATGCACAAGCAATCCAAAAATGGAATCTTAATGTAGTAGAAGACCTGCCAAACAAGCCCGTGTGGGCTTATGTTGATTCCACTCGCTTCTTCCAAATCTTTGGGAACCTTCTTGATAACGCCTTAAAGTTTTCCCAGCCAGATGGGACAATCTGGGTGGATTTCTCAGTTATTCCAGGTGAGAATGGCTCAGGTAGTGTAGCGGTCTTATCAGTAAGAGATACAGGCATCGGGATAGACCCGACAATATTACCAGAACTTTTCGAGCCGTTTACCCAGGCTGATCGCAGTTTAGATCGTTCAAAGGGCGGGCTAGGTTTGGGACTTTCGGTAGTAAAAAGTCTTGTGGAACTTCATGGTGGTAATGTTGAAGCCTCAAGTAGAGGGATAAATTTGGGAGCGGAATTCAAAGTCACTCTCCCTATATGCGAAGAGATTACAACCTCGGACAACGAACTAGAAATTACAGAGGCGGCGAAAAAATCGTTGAAAATTTTAGTCATCGAAGATAACGAGGATTCAGCCGTATCATTACAAGCAGTACTTGAGTATTTTGGGCATGAAGTTTCCATTGCCGAGAATGGAATTTTAGGGGTAGAAACTGCAAAGAAGCTTGAGCCTCATGTAATTATTTGTGACATTGGGCTTCCCGAAATGGATGGATTCGCCGTTGCACAGGAACTGAGTAAAGACTCCAAATTTACTCGCTCAATTCTGATTGCACTGACCGGCTACGGTAGCCAGGAGGATCGGCAGCTTGCGCTGAAGTCTGGTTTCAAATGCCACTTGACCAAGCCTGTAGACTTTGAAATTCTGATAGCAGAAATTGATCGATACTTTGATGAAGTATTATCAAGTTGAGGAATTTTGCTACTTTTTTCATCCTTACTTCAATCCCCCCGTTTCTCTCAAGAATTACTTAGCACTCCTGAAGCCACAACCAGAAGATGGCGTTTGCTGCACTAGCTGTCACGCGCAAATTACCCCACTTCCACTGCGATCGCATCGAGCCAACCCCCTTCAAAATGCACCACAAGCGCGTTAAGCTGAATTAGAGTGGCAATTTATTGCGCTTTTTAATATGCAAATCTCCGTTCTTGTCAAATTTTAATTTTTTCTGCTTGAGAAACCCGGAATGCTAGACCAAATTTTTGATTACCTCAACTTTCATTTCAGCCTTGAAGCCCTTATAGTTTTGGTGATATTGGTGCTTTTAGAGGCGCTGTTATCTGCCGACAATGCGATCGCCCTCGCTGCGATCGCAAAAGGGTTGGAAGACAAGGAACTTGAGCGTAAAGCACTCAACTTTGGTTTAGTTGTTGCCTATGTGCTGCGAATCTCCCTGATTCTCACTGCCACTTGGGTACAACAATTCTGGCAATTTGAATTATTGGGCGCTGCTTATCTACTGTGGTTGGTATTCCAACACTTTACCTCGGAAGAAACCAAAGACGAACACCATCACGGGCCGCGGTTTAATTCATTGTTGCAAGCAATACCCGTGATTGCATTTACAGATTTGGCATTTTCTTTGGATAGCGTGACAACTGCGATCGCAGTTTCTCAAGAAAAATGGCTAGTGTTAACGGGTGCAACAATTGGTATTATTACGCTGCGATTCATGGCGGGATTGTTTATCCGTTGGCTAGACGAATATGAAAACCTAGAAGACGCAGGCTATGTAACTGTAGCCTTGGTGGGCTTGCGCTTATTTTTAAAAGTGGTTAACGATAGTTTAGTTCCACCAGAATGGATCATGATTACTGCCATCTTCTTGATTTTAGGCTGGGGATTTTCCAAGCGCGTTAGTACTGAATTACCCCAAGTAGAACCGGAAAAGAGCGAAGCCTCTAAGTAAGTGAGGAGTTAGGAGTGAGGAGTGAGAAATTTTTAACTCCTAACTCCTAACTTTTAACTCCTAACTCTCCATTACTCGTGTAACCAAGGCGTTAAGTGTGGTTGCCAACTGACCAATTCTTCATCCTTAAACCACAGGGCAATTTCCTGTTGCGCGGTTTCTGGAGCATCAGAACCGTGGATTAAGTTGCGACCAATATTTAGTCCAAAATCGCCGCGAATCGTTCCTGGCTCTGCTGTTAAGGGATTTGTCGCACCAATAATCTTTCTGGCAGATGCAATAACACCATCACCTTCCCATACCATCGCCACTACTGGACTAGAAGTAATAAATTCGACTAGACCACCAAAAAAGGGACGTTCTCGGTGAACACCATAGTGTTGTTCAGCCAATTCCCGACTGACTTTCAATAACTTTAAACCAACTAGAGTAAAACCTTTGGTTTCAAAGCGGCGGATAATTTCCCCCACTAATGCCCGCTGGACTCCATCAGGCTTAATTGCTAAAAATGTACGCTCCATTGCTATCTCCCAAAGCTTAATAAAGTTTTTATCTAGTCAAGTGTCCTTTGTCCTTTGTCGTCCTCTGTCTTGAGTCCAAGGGTTTTGCACTAATGACTAATGACGAATGACTAATGACTAATGACTCTTGACCAATCAGAGTTTATCTCAGAAATTATCTTTAGGTGCATATACGTTCCTAGATGAATGCGCTAAATTGTTAACTCGTGGGTGAAAAACAGAGGTTAGGAAGAAATGGGTGTTGAGTCAACTGCTACATCTGACGAGGTGGTACCAGTACCGTCCAATGGACAAAAAGAAGTGAAAAATCATAAGCACAAAAAACTGTTACCACCGAGTCCTATCACAGGAGATTTACCTCGCTCCTGGAAAATTGAGGATAGCGAAGCCTTGTACCGTATTGAAGGATGGGGACAACCTTATTTTTCCATTAGCGCTGCTGGTCACGTTACCGTGTCACCCAAGGGCGATCGCGGGGGATCTCTTGACTTGTTTGAATTGGTCAACTCCATGAAGCAGCGCAACTTGGGACTTCCCATGTTGATTCGCTTTTCTGATATTTTGGAAGACCGGATTGAGCGGTTGAATGCTTGTTTTGCCAAAGCGATCGCTCGCTACAATTACCCTGGCGTCTACCGTGGCGTCTTTCCCGTCAAATGCAATCAAGAGCGGCATTTGATTGAGGATTTAGTGAAATTTGGCAAACCCCATCAATTTGGTTTAGAAGCCGGTTCCAAGCCAGAATTAATGATTGCTCTAGCTGTGTTGGATACACCAGGAGCATTGTTAGTTTGCAACGGTTACAAAGACCGAGAATACATCGAAACGGCGATGTTAGCCCAAAGACTAGGGCAAACACCAATCATCGTCTTAGAACAGATTGAAGAAGTTGATTTGGTGATAGATGCCAATCGCCAGTTAGGTATTAAACCGATATTAGGTGTTCGTGCTAAACTCAGTACCCAAGGCATGGGACGTTGGGGAACCTCTAGTGGCGATCGCGCTAAATTTGGTTTGACAATGCCTGAGGTAATCGAGGCTGTTGACAAGTTACGGGAAGCTAACCTGCTCGATTCTTTGCAGTTGATGCACTTCCACATCGGCTCACAAATCTCTGCCATCAATGTGATTAAAGATGCTATCCAAGAAGCCAGCCGCATTTATGTAGAATTGGCAATGCTGGGAGCAGATATGAAATATCTTGATGTTGGTGGCGGCTTGGGCGTAGATTACGATGGCTCCCAAACCAACTTCTATGCATCGAAAAATTACAACATGCAGAACTATGCTAACGACATCGTGGCAGAGTTAAAAGATACCTGTGCAGAGCGGCAGATTCCCGTACCAACACTGATTAGTGAAAGTGGACGAGCGATCGCTTCCCATCAGTCGGTGCTGATTTTTGATGTTCTCAGTACTAGTGATGTTCCTCTAGACAACCCAGAACCTCCACAAGAGGGAGAATCCCCGATTATTAATTATCTTTGGGAAACTTACCAATCCATTAACAAAGAGAATTATCAGGAGTTCTACCACGACGCTGCACAATTCAAAGAAGAAGCCATCAGCCGCTTCAACTTAGGAATTTTACGCCTCAGAGAACGAGCCAAGGCCGAACGCCTCTATTGGGCTTGTTGCCAAAAAATTCTTACCATCACTAGACAGCAAGAATACGTACCCGATGAACTGGAAGACCTAGAAAAAATTATGGCTTCCATCTACTACGTGAATATGTCAGTGTTCCAATCGGCACCAGATTGTTGGGCGATCGATCAACTATTTCCGATCATGCCAATCCACCGCTTGGATGAAGAACCAATCCGCCGAGGAATTTTAGCAGACCTCACCTGCGACAGTGATGGCAAAATCGACCGCTTTATTGACCTGCGCGATGTCAAGTCGGTTTTAGAATTACACACCCATAAGCCCGGAGAACCCTATTATTTGGGAATGTTCTTGAATGGAGCTTACCAGGAAATCATGGGCAATTTGCACAACCTGTTTGGCGACACCAACGCCGTTCACATCCAATTAACCCCCAAAGGCTACCAAATTGAACACGTTGTCAAAGGTGACACCATGAGCGAAGTAGTAAGCTACGTCCAGTATGACTCCGAAGATATGGTAGAAAACATTCGCCAGCGTTGCGAGAAAGCATTAGAAGAAAAGCGCATTACCCTAGCAGAATCTCAACGACTACTGCAAACCTACGAGCAGAGTCTTAGAAGATATACGTATCTAAATAGCTAGGATTGGGAATTGGGAATGGGGAAAGGGAAAGGGTTAAGGGGTAAAGTTAAATTTATCCCTTTCCCCTTTAACCTTTTCCCCTGTCCCTCATCCCCCTCATCCCCCCATGCCCCATTCCCTAATTTATGTTTGTCCCCAACAATTCCTCTATGGCTTGTCGCTCAACAGGGGTATGTGATGGCGGTGTCTGACGGGCATCAGTAATCAGCCAGTCTAAAGCAGCGGCTTGAACATCGATCGCAGCGCCAGTTTTATCTACGCAATAACGTCCAAATACTAGCTTATCGACTAACCGGACTCCGGGGCCCAGGCGCGACCATTCAAAAATGACGCTGTTTTCTACTGTTGCACCACTACAAATCCAACAATTGGGGCCAATCATCGCTGGACCAACAATTTTAGCTCCGTCTTCGATTCTCGTCATACCACCAATGTAAACGGGGCCTGTGATATCTACTTTGTCCCAATTTACGGCAACATTTAAGCCAGTGTAGATACCGGGGGCGACTTCATGACCAGGAATTTGCACATTTTTGATTTCACCCAGTAGTACACCGCGAATCGCGCGCCAATAGTCTGGGACTTTACCAATATCTACCCACTCAAAGTCCATAGGAATGGCGTAAAAGGGGGCTTTGATTTCTACCAACTTGGGAAACAATTGGCTACCAATGTCATATTCGACATCAGAGGGAATATAGTTAAAAACCTCTGGTTCAAAGATGTAAATACCTGTGTTGATGTTGGTGCTGAGAGCTTCTTCAGTCGAAGGTTTTTCTTGGAAAGCTTTGACACGACCCTCTTCGTCAGTCACAACCACACCATAGCTAGACACTTCTTCCTTGGGGACAGATTTTGTAATAATAGTAGCGATCGACCCTTTAGCTCTATGCCATTTAACAGCCGCAGTTAAATCCAAGTCAATTAAAGCATCACCGCACAAAACCACAAAGGTATCATCAAAAAACGGTGAGAAGTCTTGGATACGCCGCATCCCTCCAGCAGAACCTATCGCTTCGCCCACCAGTTTACCATCGTCATCAATTTTTCCTTCAAACGAATAGGCAATCTGCACCCCAAACCGCTGGCCATCACGGAAATAGTTTTCTATTTCCTCAGCCAAATGGCTAACATTAACTAAAATCTGGTCAAATCCATGATGGCGTAACAGTTCCAGCAAGAACTCCATCACTGGCTTTTGCAGGATGGGCATCATCGGCTTGGGCATAGTGTACGTAATCGGACGCACGCGAGTACCCTTGCCAGCTGCGAGAATCATCGCTTTCATAAAAATTTATTCCTCAACCACAAGCCAGTTTACTTTCATTGAGTGATACTTAATCATCAGTTTTTATTTCTACTCTAAGTCATCCCCCAGAATAGGGATAACAGGAATTTAGCGGTTATTACAACCATCGGTATACCTAGATGACAAGCGATCGCTTATCTTTTCAATTTACTCGGATTTTGGGGCTGAATCAAAAATCTATGACAATGTAGGAAGCAGCTATGCTGGAGCCAGGAGGAAAATCCTATAAATAAATTCCTATTTTTCTCACAAGGAAGCCTGAAATCTTGATACTAAGGACTCACTTTGCTTCCTGCTTCACTTGGACTCCTTTCAACTCAGCACGGGCTAAACCTTAGCTTTCCGCTAACAGCACTCGGAACTCAGCACTCTTCATGGACTTAGTTCATTGGATTCTCAAAAGGTTTGCCGATATGAGCTGAATCTCTAATTAAGCGAATTTTAATTTCGTGATAAAAATCCTCTTGAAATAGCTCTACTTTCGATTGAGCCGAGAGTAATAGTAGTGCCCAGAAAACGCTAACTAGGTTACTGTGTTCAGACTCGTGTCCAGACCCATTTTGCTTGACAAGCTTTGTCTTAGTCCACAATTCTACAAGTTGTTCTAAATTCACCCAATTGTGTTCTAAACTTAGCTCTCTTGCCGACAATTTCAACACCTGCTCCAGTTCTCCAGCGACTTCTGTCAGATTTTCCTGGTGAGCTAACTCCAGCGCCTCCCGCATACTTTGGACGCTAGGTTGACGCCTGGGACGGATAGGTTTGCTGACTTTTTCTACCAGTTTCAGTTGGTTAGCCATAATCTGCAATTGCTCGATTAACTCTTGCAGACTCACCCGGCGCTTTGGTGGCGGCATTGCCGCTGGACGACGGCGCAATTGCCGTTCTAATGGTAGACGATGACCCTGATGTAATACACCGTCTTCACCTTCCAAAAGGGCATCATCTTCGATACCATCTTGTGCATCTCCGACTGTTGACAATTGCATCAAGGTATTGGCTTTAAATAATACCAACATTGATGCTGATAAAAATGCCTGTCCAGATTGAGACAAGTCCGCTTCATAGCCTCTTGTTATTGCCCCTGGTGCCATCAGTTCTAAATAGCGGTCAATCACCTCAATCACTTGGACATCCCAAGGATCAATTTCACCCTGCTCGGCTTGGTAAATCAAAAATGTGATTGTTTCTAACAGCTCGGAAGCTTCCATCAACAGGTTCTAAGTTAATTAATGAGAATCAAAAGACTGTAAATTTAACACTAAACGAATTGACTATTGGCAAAGCGTGTACTGTATACATTCGCTTGCGCTTCTTTGATTCAGAAATTGCCTGCTGGCAGTATCCTCTAAAATTTGTAATCGATCACCATTGTGAATTGTGAGATTGGATTATGCAACTTTTGATCTTAGGCATTGGGCGAAACAGTTCCGTTAGCGGAAGCGGGGCCTTTAGCCCGTTCCGAGTTCTGAGTTCCGAGTAAATAAGTGAGATTCACAACTCAGCACTCCTGAAGGGCATTGGGCATGGAGAAGAGACAAGGTAGAGGGAGAAGACAAGGGAGAAACTTGTTCAATAATTCCCCCTTGTCCCCCCTGCTCCCCTGCTCCCCTGCTTCTCTGCTTCCCTGCTCCCCTGCTCCCCTGCTCCCCTGCGACCTTAATCAGGGGGCGAGTCATGGGCAATAGTGACAGTTGAGACAAAATCACTCGGCTTGCCGCTCTTAATCGCATCGAAAGTGCCCTTAATAGTACCAGCAATTGGAACAGCAACAAGTGTCCCTAACAAGCCAGCAATCTCAAATCCCATCAAAATAGCTACAAAAATCCAGATGGGATTGAGTCCGATAAAATTGCCTAGTAACCTGGGAGCTAACAAGTTATCTTTAAGCTGCTGCATGAGAATCGCCGCGATCGCAACTTGAACTGCTAACCACCAATTTTGCAGCAGCACTAAAATCGTCACTAGACCAATACCCAAAGATGCCCCGATAAAGGGAATGAGTTCTGAGATACCAATTAATATGGCAAACAACAGAGCAAAGGGCACCTTCATCACTAAGAAAATTGGTGTCAGGGTTAGCACCATGAACAGTCCTAGTAACAACTGGCTGAGGAAGAAGTTTTGGAAGTTTAGGCGCAAGGATGTGGTGAGGGGATCTCCAATGTTAGAAGGCAAAAGATTGATCAGACCATACCAGACGCGATCGCCATATAAAAGCATATAAAATGCAAGCACGATAACTAACACTACGCCAAGTAATCCTGACAGTAGTGTGCCAGCAAATCCCACTGCCCCAGAAGCTAGCTGTTGCACCACATTCTGAATGTTGGCATTGATTTGACTGCTCACAACCCTCAGATCGATTGGCAAACGTCGTTGCTTTGCCAACATCTCAAACTGCTCTAGGTTTGCTTGACTGGCGGTTAACCAATCAGGGATCTTATTTAACAGTTGGATTGTTTGGTCAATAATCAACGGTACTAGGGTGACGCCCAAAATCCCAAGCAGGGTTAATGTTGCCAGTAAAACTATGATCACCGCCTGAGTGCGGGTGATCTGAGCACGTTCAAAGAACTTAACCGGGTAATTTAGGAGAAAAGCCAGAATCGTCGCAATGCTCAATATAGTAATAGGATGCTGGAAATAACGAAAAAGTACAGACAGCAACCAGACATTAAGAGCGATAATCGGACCGCTCAGACCATAAATTAACAAGCGTTGAAGGGAGGCTGAACGGCGCATCTAACGCAACCTATTTTAGATATTCTTGGAGAGAATTTGTAAAATTCTTGATGGCACTGATTATCATCATAGATATTTTTGACAAAGATATATATAAGCGTATCTGATAGCAAGGAAACAAATCACAATGGACAAAACGGTAGCTGACCTTCGCAAAGACTACACTTTGGAAGGTTTAAGCGAACTCGAAGTAGAACTCAATCCTTTTATCCAATTTAAAAAATGGTTCGATCAGGCTTTAGCAGCACAACTCCCTGAACCCAATGCCATGACTATTGCCACAGCCACACCAGACGGTAAGCCCTCAGCCAGAATGGTGCTGCTCAAGGATTTTGATGAACGGGGCTTTGCCTTCTTCACAAACTACAACAGCCACAAAGCACAACAACTGGCAGAAAATCCCCAGGCGGCTTTAGTCTTTTGGTGGGCAGAACTAGAACGTCAAGTCCGAATTTCGGGGTATGTGGAGAAAGTTTCCGAAACTGAATCTGACCAGTATTTTGAAAGTCGCCCTGCCAAAAGCCGCTTGGGTGCATGGGTATCTAATCAAAGCGAGGTGATAGAAAGCCGAGAAGTTCTTGAGCAACGCGTGCAGGAATTCCAGAGCAAATATGAAAATCAGGAGATTCCTCGACCGCCTCATTGGGGAGGCTTACGAGTGATCCCTACAGAAATTGAGTTTTGGCAAGGACGCCCTAGCCGTCTGCACGATCGCTTACTTTATACTCGCTTAAATGATGGCAGTTGGAAAATTGAGCGGTTGTCACCCTGAAGAAGAGGCAGGGGAGCAGGGGAGCAGGGGAGCAGGGGAGCAGGGGAGCAGGGGAGCAGGGGAAGCAGGGGGGCAGGGGAGCAGGGGGGCAGGGGAGACAAGGGGAAATTCTTGAACAAGTCTTTCCCTTGTCTCTTCTCAATGCCCAATGCCCCGCATCACATTACCACTGCGCGATCGCATTTTGAATTGCTGCCCTTGCTTCTGATAACGATTGGGTACGGGCATCACCTTCATTCAGGCTGTTGGCGTTAATAAATTGAATGTCTGTAAGCCCAATAAAGCCGAAAATCGTCCGCAGGTAGGGTTCTTGGAAGTCGTAGGCAACGAAAGGAGATGTCGGGCTAAAGTCACCGCCACGAGCAGTAATGATAACCGCTTTTTTGCCCTCGACTAACCCTTTAAAACCTTGAGCTTCTATTGCAACAGTTCGATTAATACGAACAATTTGGTCGATGTAAGCCTTAAAAGTGGAAGGTATATTGAAGTTGTACATTGGCACTCCAAAGACGTAGCGATCGGCTGCCAAAAACTCATCAACCAGTTCGTTAGAAATCCTCAGTGCTTCAGTTAATTCTGGGGTATGGGTTTCTGGTGGTGAAAATGCCGCCGCAATCCAAGCTTCATTAACATGAGGAACTGGGTGACGCCCTATATCTCGATAGGCGATCGCATCTTCAGGATGCGCTGTTTTCCAAGCAGTGACAAATTCTTTGGATAGTTCTCTGGAGTGCGATCGTTCACCACGAGGGCTGGAATCAATATGTAGGATGTTTACCACCAAATATCTCCTGATTGGCTAGGATTTACTGCTTTTATTTTTTTGAGTTTCTATTTCAAAGTATTACATCAGATACTAAAAGTAACTAGTTACTAAAGTAAAGTAGTTACCATAAAGTAACTGCCGGACAATTTTAGCTAACTTAACGATGTCTGTCTCTAAAAATTCTGATGCTTGCCCTGTTAGTATTCTGATGTCTTTACTATCAGGGCCCTGGACAATGTATATACTGTGGGTGTTGTGTAATAGTGGGCCTACTCGCTTTGGTGCATTGAAGCATCTAGTCGAGGGCATCTCAACCAAAGTTCTGACGGAAAGATTGAGAATGCTTGAGGCAGCAGAGATTATTTATCGCCAGTATGAACCAAGTATTCCACCCCAAGTAACTTACGGTCTCACAGAACGTGGTCAGGAACTTATTGAAATCCTTCATCAACTTAATGCACTTGCTGAACGTTGGTATGGTAGGGAACAACGGGAACATAGCAACACTAATGTTTAACTCGAAATTTTACAAGTCTTATCTCAAAGCTAAGTATTTTTAGGGTTGTTCAAAAATATTATGACTGTGGGCTTCAAGACAGTTCCATCCATACCGAAAGTTCTTCCATGTCAAACAGAGGAAGTTTTTGAATAGCAGCCTTTCAAATAGGAAACACGAACAATTTCTTTTGCTAATTCGCTATGACTCATTTTTACAAAAAGCTGGGGAAAAGGTAAAAAAGCCGATGGAAAATGCATCGGCTTCGCTAACAATATTTAACAGATAAATAGTCTACTGTTCTTGGATTGCTGCTTTGGGAGGAAACTGAATTCTAGGATCTGGCATGAAATTATATCTCAAGTACAATCCTGCTGAGACAAACAGGATAATTAACAACCCACCGATACCAAGGGGACTAGGAAGCCAGAAAACAGCTTCTATGTGGTTTAGCTCACCAGGCTGGAGTTTCCACACTAATTGATTGCCATTTTTTTCTGGCTCAATTGCAGTTTCAGTTAGTCGAATATTTTTGGCTCCCCAAGGAGTCTTTAAACTAAATTCCAAATCGAGAATTGAACCAGCATTTGCTAGAACATTACCTTTGCTAGCAATTAGAGAGAGCGATCGCAAATCCAAATCATAAATCAACCGATTTCGGACTAAAAGTAAAAAATTATTCTGCTCCAAAAGGACGTTTGATTCAATTTTCGGCAGTTCTGAGTCAGATTGGCTCTCTACAGACTCAGAGGGTTGATTTGCATGGGAGTTAAAGAATTCGTTGAATTTCTCTTGCAATTCCCTACCATTGCTAAAAGGAATTGTGACGATGATTTCTTCTTGGGAAACTCGCTGTGCTTTACCCTCAAGTTGACGGGCGCGGCGTTCTATGCTTTTTAACCATTCGTACACCGAATCGCCGCTAAAACTGGTTAACCGTTCTCCCAACTTAATATGCTGTATTAGTTCGCCACTATTTGAGTTGTCAAAGTTAAGTCCCACATCGTACTTCACACAGCCAGTAAGTAGCAGAGATGTTAACAGCACGAGCCACAGAATAGGATTTCGCATGGGAAAGACCCGTTTGATTCGATTTCGACCATTCAGTGGTAAGGGCAATCTCATATTTGCCAACACAAAACTAAAGGGTCTGACTAACCACAAGAAAATCTTTCCGAAAATTGAAAAATTCATAACTATAAATCTCCCCAAAAGTCAAACTTTTTAACCAATCTTGACTTCTTAGTATTGTTTGAGATTCCTGGAATACCATTTTGATCCCTTCGGGACTGGGTAAGAAAATATGAGTAAGATTTAGTTTGGCTCTGAATCTTCATTCAAATCTTCCCAATTCCTAGTCCCTAATTCCCAATCCAAAATTGTTATCAGCCAGGAGTTCCTGAAAAATTCAACCAAACCAAGTACGAGATGGTTAAACCAATAGCAATTAACGCCACCCATATAAAGCGATTATCTCTGGTATTGACCTGACTGAGGTCAACGAATTCTGGCTCGGCAGGTTTTGGCTTTTGCTCCCCAGAAGATTTTGGAGACTTAGCAGGTACAGAAATTTTGAGTTCATTATCGGCTAGTGTGCCCAAATCGGGGATTTCGGTCATCCATTCGCTGGGTCTTTTCAGCTTTGGTGCTTTTAAGATATAAAGCATCCGCCGCGCTTGTTTGCCAATTTCAAAATGAGCATGGCGTTTGAGTCTTTCGCAAAGAGCGATCGCATCATCCGTGCGTCCAGCCGCTTCATAAGCTGTTACTAGATGAATTTCTACTTCGCCCCCAAGGCGAGAATTACGAGCTAATAGAGCGCTGGCCTTTTCTAAATTTTCTACGGCTTCACGGTATTGCCCATTCTCAAAGGCAACTTTCCCAGCCTGGTAGCGGGTTTTAGCAATTTCTAAACTTTCTGTATTCACGTCTTATACAAAAATTAGCACTATTTTCATTTTGCCAATGCCAGCAATCTTTTTGGAATCTTTTCAAAAGCTGGCAATCTGAAAGTGGGTAAACTTCTAAAATTTTAAGTAAGTAGCTGCAACTATTTTCTGATTAAAAATTCCGGTATCAAATGCAGGTGAGCAAAATTATGTTAAAAATCAAGCATTCGCAACTGAATTGGCTCTTAGCAGGTATGACTTTAGCAGTGATGGGTGTAAGCATTGCTCCAGCTTCCGCCCAACGTGCGATCGTGATTGATGGTGGTTATGGAGTCAGGCAATCGTCGCCTTCTGTGGGTTCCTTTATTTATGGTAGTCCGATTCCCACACCTATGCCTGTAGACCCAACAACAGGACTAATGCCACAACGTAATCATTACCGCAATTATTCCTATCCCCAGGTAAGGCAAAATATTAGAAATTCCACCCTGATTAATCCGACAATTCGAGATTCAACCCTAGTTAATCCGGTGATTATCAATAATTCATGGCATCGTACACCATTTAGCGGCGGGCGATCGCGGGTTATTATTACCTATCCTCGGTAGAGTAGGGAAATGAGGGGATAATAAGAACTTTTTACTCCTCACTCCTCACTCCTCACTCCTCACTCAGCACTCTAATAGGTAAACTGCGAACCCAAAATCATTGTCCCAATGCCAACATCAGTAAAGATTTCTAGTAACAGGGCGTGAGGAATGCGGCCATCGATGATGTGCGCTGCACGGACTCCTTGAGCAAGCGATCGCACACAACAACTTACTTTGGGAATCATCCCACCACTTACTATACCATTAGCAATCAACTCGCGGGCTTCGCGGATATCTACTTTCGGAATCAAAGTAGATTGGTCTTTGTAATCTTTTAAAATTCCACTGGTGTCGGTCAGTAAAATTAACTTTTCTGCTCCTAATGCAGCAGCGATTTCCCCAGCTACAGTATCAGCGTTAATGTTATAAGCTTGCCCTGTCTCGTCTGCGGCGACGCTAGAGACTACCGGAATATAGCCATTGCTAGCCAGGGTTTCCAAAATCTTGATATTTACATTGCTGACTTCCCCCACAAAGCCGATGCCTTCTTGACCTTGGGAACGGGCTGTAAATAGATTACCGTCTTTACCGCAAAGTCCGACAGCCAAACCACCAGCTTGGTTAATCAGGGAGACAATTTCTTTATTAACTCGACCAACTAAAACCATTTCCACCACATCCATTGTGGCGGCATCAGTGACTCGCAGACCATTTTTAAATTGTGGTTCGATGCCCAGCTTGTCTAACCAACTGTTAATTTCTGGGCCACCGCCGTGGACTACAATCGGACGCAAGCCCACGCAGGATAAGAATACAATGTCGCGGATAACTTTGTCTTTGAGTGTGCTATCTTTCATCGCTGCGCCACCATATTTAACAACAACAGTGCGACCGGCGAATTGTTGAATATAAGGTAGTGCTTCGCTTAGTACACGTACACGAGTGGCTTCAGCTTGCCTGATGTATTCAGAATCGTTGACCGTCATGAGGAGCCTAACAGAGAGAGTTAAAACCTATGCAGTCAGTGTAGAAGACTTTGTAACTCCTCACAATCTCTGATGCCAAAGTTGAGTATGTTTGTACTGATAAGCCATAGCTGTTTGGTTCAGTTACAAGTTCACCATCTGGCATAACCGTATTGTAGAAATAAGCCCCATAAATTTCCGCGCCGTGCCAGTTAACTTCTAATAAATTAGCGTTTTCGAGATTGACGCTCTCCATACGAGTAACTCTCAAATCAGCACCACGTAAATCAGCACCGCTCAGATTAGCGTCTCTTAAATCAGCACCCCATAACTTAGTTTTACAGAGGATCCCTCCACTCAAATCAGCACCACTGAAATTAATGCCAGACAAGTCAACTTCGCTTAGGTCTGTACCACTGAGATCGACTCCTGAAAAATCATTTTCCCCTACATCTAAACGATTGAAAAACTCTTCAATATCCATTGAATTGTTTCGTGACACAGCGGTAAAACTTCAAGCTCTAGAGTCAATCCTATACGACGGATGAGACAGATCAAGATGATGCGTTAATAGAGTAACACACCTTACAAATTAACTATTCCCACATTACCGGACATAACATAACAGCGATCGCTCCTTCAAACCTCTAAAATTGAAATCATTCGGCTGAAGCTAGGGAATGAAAATGACCACGCTGCTAATTCAAACTGAAAGCACACCCCTAACGGTAAATTTTCCTTCGCTTGTGCAGATGACAAATGAGCAGTTCTACGAATTTTGCCAAGCTAATGGAGATTTGCGAATTGAGCGAACTGCCAATGGGGAAGTCATCATTATGCCACCAGCTTTTTCAGATACGGGCAACCGTAACTTTAACATTGCTGCACAGCTTGGGTATTGGACTGAACAAGATGGCACTGGCATAGGCTTTGACTCCAGTACAGGTTTTACACTACCCAATGGAGCGATGCGTTCCCCTGATGCTTCTTGGATTGAACTGGAGCGCTGGAACGCCTTAACAGATGCACAAAAAGCTTCATTTGCACCAATTTGCCCCAGCTTTGTGATTGAGTTACGCTCCTCTAGCGACCGCCCGATCAAATTACAAGAGAAAATGCATGAGTACATCGATAACGGCACATCACTAGGCTGGTTAATCGATCGGCAAAATCGAAAAGTCTACATTTACCGTCCGAATCGAGAAGTTGAAATTTTGGATAATCCCGAAGCAGTTAATGGTAATCCAGAATTACCAGGATTTATCCTACGGATGGGCAAAATTTGGTAATTTGAGTCTTCTTAATGAGAAACTTGTGTTTTGAGAACGCTAGGAATTGCCTCAAGTATTCGCTTGGCAACGTCTTCAGGTGTATCTCCCTCTCGCTCGGTGATGTGCAAATCAGCTTGAGAGTAAAGTGGTGTTCGTTGTTCGAGGAGCGATCGCAACTTAGCTTTAGGATCGCCATCTTGCAGTAGTGGTCTTGTGGTATCCTCAGCTAAACGGCTGTAAATTATCTCCACTGGCGTATCTAGCCACACTATCAAACCGTGGTGCAGATAACCCCAATTTTCTCGCCGCAATACAATGCCCCCACCAGTTGCGATAGTCAACTTTGTAAAAGCACAAACTTGTGAAAGTACGTCGCTTTCTAACTGGCGAAACCTGACTTCACCTTCTTGTGCAAATAACTGATTGATAGATTTACCTGTTGCTTGGGTAATGACATCATCGGTATCTACAAACCCATAACCCAATTCTTTTGCTAGTAAGCGCCCTACTGTCGTCTTACCAACGCCCATTATCCCAATTAAGTACAGGTTGACTCCTTGTAATAAGTTGCTCACTAGTTGCTTCGCTCCAATTCTGAGTGCTGAGTCACAGTTTAAAATTATAAACTCAATGACTCAATCTAGGATTTAAAAATACGGAGTTTTATACATATCGTGCAAACTCTAACAGTTTATTACTACGACTTGATGCCGATATTAGTAATTTCCGCAAGCATACAAAAACAAAATAAACCTCCAAGAAATTTATTTTCAACAGATATCAAAGTTTTTCACTTTATGTATCTCAAATTTACTTATAAATTTTCTAACTTAGAATTATTTTTAAAACATTTAAATTCATCTTCTATTTAACAGAAATTAACTGTCATCATTACTGTTATTAATGTATTTAAAGTAACTTAGGCAAGAAATTAACGATTCTTCTGTGAAATTACTATCAGTAATAAACGATGAATTTCTCAGGAATGTAGTAATTTTCCTGAAGTAACTAGGTAATTGCTGCATAGTAATGCCTATGCTTAACCAAAAAATTAACTTAGCTTGTTTGAAACTTTATCCAAACAATATCTGTCTATCTAAATAATCAGGGTTTTTACTCTGGTGGGTAATTTTAAGTATACACAATACCGTGTTTCTAACAGCACAGGGTCGTTATTCTAAAAGTTCAGTTATAACAAGACCCGTTCAATTAAATGTTTCTGATAAAGGTGTAAATAATGACTGATTTACTGCGATCGCCCAAAAAAAACTTGTAAATAAATTGAAGTTTAGACACAAAAACTACTGTATATTCCACCCCGATAAGCCTGAATGAATAAATATAGAATGAATGAGGTGTCAACCATGACTCGAATTCGTGACGTTGTAAAAAGAGCTTTAGCAACTGGTTATTTGACAGTTGAAGCTGAAGATCAACTACGACAACTGTTGACTACCCGATATGACTTGGAAGATTTTAATGCTTTCATGACTTTGCAGGAAGCTGCCATGACTGGTAAGGTCAAGCAGGAGTCTAGAGAGCGATGCGGCATTAAATAGAGAGAGATGTAGCCTGCTACATTTCACCGACGGGGGCGTTTACCATCATCTTCAAAATCATCATCATCCTCAAAAAAGTCCCAATCATCATCATCTGCTTGATTGGTAGTTGGCGGCTGGTAAGGGGGGATAATTACCCGGTAATCAGCATCGTAAATTGATTCAGTTTTTCCGGCAGCCGTATTTTTTGGCTCACGGTAACTGTAGGAGTAAACTGAACCAGACCGGGAACTGCTTTTGGCTTCTGATTGACGTTCGTAAGTTGTTGAGTCTCTAGGTTGTTGAGCCTGAGAATTAGGAATAGGTGCTTCCTCTGAGTTTTCATCAAAGTTCCAATCATCTCCACTGCTATTTGTCTCCCAATCATCAAATCCCTCACTGCTAGGCTCTTCATTTTTACTAGCTGGTGGTGGAGGACT
Source organism: Nostoc sp. DedQUE09 (assembly GCF_034530915.1). Classification (NCBI taxonomy): domain Bacteria; kingdom Bacillati; phylum Cyanobacteriota; class Cyanophyceae; order Nostocales; family Nostocaceae; genus Nostoc; species Nostoc sp. DedQUE09. The sequence goes on along the minus strand of NZ_JAVRCE010000013.1, from coordinate 136,285 downwards.
GGCAGGACGAAATGTCGGTTCTTCTCTTTGGGTTGCCTTCGCACGACTTGAAGGGGCGGTTGCTCTGTTAGAAGTTTGGCGTTGTCCTGCCACAAAATAATTGGATAAATTAAATAAGGTAGCAATCAATATCGATGTGAAAGCACCAGTGACAGTACTGAACAAAATCCATATCGCTAGTGGTAATGGTTGAGTTCGCACGCCCAAAAATACTAGCGGTAGGGCAGGTGAGAAATTTTGGACTAATAACAGCGTTAGTCCTCCCAGTACTGCCACCAATAAAATTAAGCGAATTACAGCCATAGCAATTTTATCAGTTGTCAATAATCAGTGGTCAGTTGTCAATAGTCAGCGATCAGTCTGGTTATTCTTCACTAATTACTGTTCACTGACTACTGACACTATCAGCCATCTCTATCATTACCTTTTTAGGACTATTGTGAAATTTACAATAGACTTCTTGGCATTTGTCGGGGTAAAGGTGAAGGGGAAAAGGGTAAAGAAACTCAAAACCCTTTCCCTTTAACCTTTACCCTTTTCCCTGTCTTGGAAAAATATATTTTTGCAAGAGGTCTAATAAATCTACTCAGGGTGTTAGCGACGACCTTGCCACCGCTGAATTGGAATACAGTCAATATCTAGTTGATCCAAAGCACGGGCAACTACAAAATCAACTAAATCCTCGATGGTTTGGGGATTGTGATACCAGGCGGGAATAGCGGGAACAACTCTAACTCCAACTTCTGCTAAAGAAGTTAAGTTACGCAGGTGGATGAGGCTAAAAGGCGTTTCACGCGGTACAATAACCAGCTTTCGCCCTTCTTTGAGTTGGACATCCGCTGCCCGTTCTAGTAAATCGGAACTCAAGCCAACTGCTAGCTTTGCTACTGTACTCATGCTGCATGGAATAATCATCATCCCCAGAGTGGCAAAGGAACCGCTGGCAATTCCGGCTCCAACATCGCTCCAAGGATGACACCGGAGTTTACCGGAAAGTGCAACACCAGCTTGCTCTCGCCAGAATTGTTCTTGCCCGGTTGGTTCTGGTGGCATCCGAATTTCCTGTTCTGACTGCCAAACCATGTAAGTTGATTTAGAGGCAACTAATTCAATGCTATACTCCGCTTCTAGCAAAAATTTGATCGCGCGAACAGCGTAAATCAGACCAGATGCGCCCGATACGCCTAAAATTAAAGGTTTGGTGTTATTTGACACGTAAATTCTAGTGGATTTTACTCGTCCTCAGAGTAAGGATCTAGGTCATCAGGCTCCATATCATTTGGTAAGTATAGGTCTGAAAGGTCGTCACGAGAATCATTGCCAGTTAAACCTTTGGCGACGCCATCGCTGCCTACTGTTACCAAATCAATTTGCTGACGGTAGTAATCGACACTCTTAACTTGGACGGCGACGCGATCGCCTAGTCGATAAGAAGCGCGATTTTTGCGCCCAAACAGTGCCTGTTGTCTGGCGCGATATTCATACCAATCATCTTTGAGAGAACTGACGTGTACCAATCCCTCTACCCGCAAAGGCACACCAGGATTACTGCTAGACTCCACCTCAGCCGCGGATACTTCAATTTCCACAAAGAAACCGTAGGATTGAACCCCGGTAATCACGCCTTGAAATACCTGACCGATGCGTTGCTTCATCAGTTGGGCTTTTTGCAGCCCAGCTAAATCGGCTTCGGCTTCTTGGACTTCTTTTTCTCGGTCGTTGATTTGAACAATTACCCTAGTCAAATCGCTTTGCAGTTCTTGTTGCAATTCTGGGGGTAAAACGTTCCAGTTAATTTCCTCATGGCTGGAGGAGTGGCGTAAGTTAACCCGCTCTCTGACACGGGTATTGCGGCGATCGCGTCCGTTTTCGAGTAGCGCGTAATACACTCTCTGCATGAGCAAATCTGGGAAACGCCGCAAGGGAGCGCTAAAGTGGACATATTGCGGTAGTGCCAGACCAAAGTGAGATCCTTTGGTGGTACTGTATGCAGACGGCTTCAGTGTATCTTGTAATAAGTAAGTAAGAACTTGCTCAGAGGGAGATTCCGCAAAAGCTGTGGTCAAATGTTGGTAATCTAAGGGTTGGATATCGGCTTCTGGATCTAATGTGAGGTCAACGCCCAAATTGACTGCCAATTTCAGCATTTCCTGGACATCTTCAACATCAGGAGTACCTTGAACTCGCCAGATAGCCGGAACACCAAGAGCATTTAAGTGAGTTGCGAACAGTTGATTAACTAACAGTACCAACTCAGTGAGTAGCGATCGCACTGGCAAATCATTCACCACCACAGCGCCGAGAATTCCCTCATCATAATAGGCGTTTTGGCTAGGCGGCAGATTCAACTGGAGGCTACCACGAGTCAAGCGTACCTGTTTCACAGCGGTTTGCAAGGCTTGGAGGTCTTGCAGGATTTGGGAAACCTGTGATGATTTATCTTGAGCTTCACCTGTGAGAATTGCTTGGGCTTGTTCTGTAGTCAGTGCAGTTTCGACATTAATTACACTGGGTTGAATTTCCCATTCCAGGACTTCTCCCGATTTGGGATCAATGGTAATTAAAAAAGAGATAGTTAAGCGATCGCTCCCAGGTACTAAAGAACAGCGTTCTGCTACAGCTGGGGGCAAGATTGGCAACACCAATTCTCCTAGATACACTGATTTGCCTCGTTTGAGTGCTTCTCTATCTAGGGCTTCGTCAGGTTGGACATAGTGAGAAACATCGGTGATATGAACGCCCAAAAGCCAATTTCCGGCTAAGTTTTTTTCTAAACTAAAAGCGTTTTCTATAACTTTGGTATCACTATTTACCCCTTCAATCGTGAGAGTAAACAAATTACGTAAATCCAACCGATTTTTCAGGTCTGCTTTCAGGAGCTTTTTGGGCAACCTCGCAGCTGCTTCTAGAACATTATCTGGAAAAGTCCGGGAAAGGTCGTGTTTGCACGTAACTAAATCTATATCAGCAGCGGCTTCGGCATCACTGCCGAGGATTTGCACCACTCGACCAAGGGGAGGATATTGTGCCAATGGATAACGCAAAACTTCCACATGAACCAGATGATCGATCGCTTCTTCTAACTTTGCCCCGTTAGGTTGAATCTTGAGTTCAAACAGCAATCGATCGTCTAAAGGCACAGCCCGAAAACCAGTTTCTACTTGCTTAATTCGTGCCAGTAAAGTGTGGTTAGAACGTTCCAGAATCAGCTTCACCTCACCTTCGGGAGAGCGACGGCGACTGCCTTCTTTCAGAACTCTCACCAAAACGCGATCGCCATTCCAAGCATTACTCAGATGACTTTCGCGGATATAAATATCTTCGGCTCCTTCCACATCTTGAATAGCAAAGCAAAAGCCTTTACTAGAACAACGGAGTTTTGCCTCGATTATTCCCTCTTCTGAGACACGACGATACTTGCCCCGTTCTTTTACTAAAATACCGATTTTTTCCAGAACATCTAAAGCAATGTGAAGTTTTTGTAAACTTTTTTCATCTTCACAGCCAAGTTTCTTTTCCAAAACCTTCCGAGCTACCAATTTATCATCGGTGAAATTGGCAAGGAGTGTAGCGATTGAAAATTCCATGCAGTGAACCGACCTTTGGTCAAAACATCATTTGTTGTTTAATCTGGTTCTTTTCTGTATACCCTCACGGCTTACAGAAACAAGCTGGAAACTAATTGCCCTGAAGCAAGCTTCCTAAGTTCTAAGGAAAGGAAGCCCGACCCAGTAAGAGCGGGAAACTACTCCCGCAGTTCCTTTGCAAAGAAGCCGACCCACGGACAACTCTGGGCGTTTACGAACTTCTCACTACACGATGCTCTCAGAATTTGCCTGCGTTCAACTTCCTTCACCTAACCAAACTTAAGATTGCACGCCTGATTACAATTTAGCCCCGCTAGGTAATTACGCGATGGGTTTTTGAAAAGCTGGGTTTAGAGAATCCATACTGTCCAAAAGCGCTATGCAGGGGAGCCACTGTGGTCTTCTCCCAAGGGGAGACGCTAAAAGCGATCGCGCAGCGTTAGCGAGTCTGCGAGCGTCTGGGGTCTCCCCAAGTGGAGGAGGCAGTGCGGTCTTCTCCCAAAGGGAGAGGCTAGCGCCAAGGAGTCTCCCCAAGTGGAGCAACTGCCGTCAAGTGGCGTGGAAACTACAGGTGTTTGATTGTCTAGAGAGAAGGTAATTTTACGCCATTAGACTCTGATTTGTAACTAGGAGGAACTGCTGGTGAACCCAATTTTCCCACATGTAGAATCGGTAACAATTAGGTAAGCAGCTTAATGAGCAGCGAGGGCGAACCTTATCTCCATTATTGTAGATTTAGAGCGCACTTCCAGAAAATAGTTCTAGATATCGACTTGGGTAATCAGTATAGCATTGCAAGCAAGACTACCCAGATAAGTTAGCACTGACCAAAAATTTCGTCAAAAAAGAGCTACTGCTACAATTGGGACACCAGGCAAAGCAAGAATATCACCTTGACGGCTCAGAGCAGAGAATTATACCTACTCATCGCCTGCCAAGAAACTGATGACAGATAGTAAACAATTAAAAATAAATAAATGCAATATTGACAGGCATCCTGGGTATCGAGTGGATGTAAATTAAAGTAAGGGCAGCCGATCGCGCTTGAATATACAGGCAGTATCAACCCCGTTATTAAAAATATTTAGATTGGTAGCAGTATTATGTTGGCTCAATTCCAGAGCTTGTATCCCCAGGGCAGTTTGATTTCTGAATTAGTGCAAATTTTTCAAGGAAAATATATTGTTCGGGCAAGCGTGCAAATTGAAGGCGTAACCCGTGCTACGGGTATGGCAGCAGCAGAAACAGTCGAAGCAGCAGAAGACCAAGCTAGAACCAGGGCACTGATAGTTTTGGGTATTACAAACGCGCCACTAGAATCAGTGGTGTTGACCTCAAATCCAGTTTCCCCAGCACAGCTAAATCCTGACTTGAATGCTAAAGGTGGATTGAGTGAGCCTGCTGCTTATTCCTCTCCAAAAGCTGAGGATTTTGTTAGTAGTCAGTGGCCAGCAGTCAGCGATAAAGAAATATCTATACCGCCTTCCAAAGAACGGAACATCAAACCAGAAGTAGTAACAAGCAGTAACGAACAATACGGGTACAGCAATGCTGCGCCTCTAAACGATACCTATAGTCAGGATTTAGGTCAAAACTTTCCTATGACTGCCAAGCAGGAGCTAGAATTCGACCCGCCAGTTGAGAACTTGGAAATAAACTTTGATAACCAGCCAGAAAATCAAACCTTTCCGGCAATTTCTGCCAACAATGTCACACCATTTACACCCCGGAGTTACAGCCCTCAAGAAAATGCCACTACCCCGTCAGTGACAGGAAAGAGAAAGAAAAAAGCTGAACCAGTGGATTTATCAGATGTAATAGCTAAAACAGATGTCGAACTTCAGCGTTTAGGCTGGACACCAGAACAGGGACGGGAGCATCTGATTGAAACCTACGGTAAGCGTGGGCGGACTTTGCTGACTGAAGAAGAATTACATGGATTTCTCAAATACTTACAATCTCAACCAGACCCAATAGCGGGATTTTGATTAGTCATTTGTCATTTGTCATTGGTCATTAGTCATTTGTAAGGGCTAATGACTAATAACATAGGCTCTTGAAACAGTAAGGAAGCTATGGCCTGTGAATTTTTCTGAAGTAATTGCTCAAACAGACGTTGAAATGCAGCGACTAGGGTGGACAATAGACCAGGGACGGGAACATCTCATAAAAAATTATGGGAAGCGATCGCGGACTTTACTGACACAATTAGAATTACTAGACTTCCTTCAATACCTTGAATCTCAACCATTAGATGAAGTTGTGACTGCCAAAATTAATGTTGACATCGAACAGTTATGTTGGACACAACAGCAGGGGCAAATTAATACTCAAATCGAACGGTTATGTTGGATGAAAGAGGAGGAACAGGAGTATGTTACAACAACTTCTAGCAAGCAAAGTCAGAATTCGCTTACTCAAGAAGAACTATTAGAATTACTCAAATATTTTGAAGCTCAACCTATAGTAGAATACCCCAGCAATCTTGATGCAGAATACGAAGAGTTCCAATATCTCTCTACATACTCAGAAGAATCAGACAATGTAATTACTAGAATATCTTCTGAGGATTTATCTCAGATATTGGCTAACACCGATGTCCAAATGCAGCGTTTAGGCTGGACAACAGAACGGGGACGGGAGCATCTGATTAAAACTTATGGTAAGCGATCGCGTACTTTGCTGACAGAAGCAGAATTACTAGACTTCCGGCAATACCTTGCATCCCTTGCATCTCAACCAACACCAGCAGATTTGTCGGATGTAATTGCTAAAACTGATGTCGAAATACAGCGTTTAGGCTGGACACCAGAACAAGGACGGGAACATCTGATTGAAACCTATGGTAAGCGCGGGCGGACTTTGCTGACTGAAGAAGAACTACACGGATTCCTCAAATACTTACAATCTCAGCCAGACCCAATAGCGGGATTTTGATTTGTCATTAACTATGCCTTGTGTGCGAATTGAAATTGTACCGCACCTGGGCTATCTAAAATTGATTCGTCTAGTAGTACGCCTTGGGAACGCAAGCAGGGTAAAGGGTAAGGGGAAAAGGGACTCATGTTTTTAATCCCTTTCCCTTTCCCCTTTAACCTTTCCCCAACCTCTACAAGCGCATTTTTGGGTTGGCAGAGTACTAGAACTTATGCATTGACAAAGTAGACAATTAGTGAGTTAGGGTTAACGAGGGAAAAATACCCTCTTGAGTTGAGAAAGATCAAAAGCGCGATCGCGCTTTTGATTGGCAAGTTTACAGGATTGACTACACCCGTGCATCTACACTGACTTGATACTGAACTTTGTTTGAGCTAAACTGTCTGCTCCGGATAATGATGAAGTAATTTCCTGCGGCTAGATTCTGGCGTGTAATTTGGTGGGAAAATGAATCGCGACTTTGGCCAATCACTTCGCCTTGATTGCGATCAATTTGACCATTGTTGTTTGAATCCCTAACTAATAACAAATCTGTCCGTCCTCCATTCGGGGCAACGCCTTCCAGTTTTAAACGTAAGTTAGAGCGCCCCGTAAGTAGCACTTTTCTAAAGTCTTCTAAGTCATCGGTGGTGGTCACATCGCCTTTAATCTGAAGAAATCCTTGACCACTATTCAAATTCCCCTCAAAATCCGCTGCAAAAATGCTATTGTCGTTATCGGGTGTCGCAAAAGCTGGGGAAACCAATCCACAAGTCAATAAAGTTAGCAACGTTAGCTTGAGACTTGATTTGAAGTAATTCATGATGTTTATTCCTGAAGATAAATGTATTGATTTTTGGGATTACGCACTGTACAAAATAACTTAGTGTCTTTGTAACCTAAATCTAAATTAAGCTTTTAATAAAAAAACTACAGTCTGAAAAAGACTTTAATAGTATGAGGTTGAAAATAAAATTCAAATTGCTTGGTATTATTTAGTCACAAAAAGTTTGTTTTGATAACATTGCTCTACTCCAGCAGACTAGTTTTAAGGCTATTGTAGAGCGACAAATTATGGTTATTCCCAACTTTTGATGATCCTATGTCAGGCTCGAAACGTGTATCTTCAGACAATTAAAAGTTGGAATTTCTTCAATATCTGCTACCGGATCAAGACTACCTTCATTTCGACAAATAGGATCTTGACCCTTTATAGCGTTTACTAATCACATGAGGTACATCATATTCCCCTCATCGCTTGCGGGGAGGGGGTTGGGGGTGGGGTTCTTGTACCTCACTCAACTGAGAACCGCTGTAAAATCGAGTTTTGAAGTCAAATAACCCCTCTTCAGTTATGAAAAGGGGTTATTTTTAGAGTTTAAGGAAATTAAAAGTGGTAAATCACCATTTACCAATGGTGACTATTAATTAAGAACAGCAACTGCTGGGCGACTACCAGCAGAGTGACGGTCAATCACTTGGTCAATCAAACCGTAGTCCTTGGCTTCCTCTGGCGACATGAAAAAGTCACGTTCAGTATCTTCAGCAATGCGCTCAAGTGGTTGACCTGTATGTTCAGCTAAATAGTTGTTTAGCCGCCGCTTGTGGTACAGAATTTCCCGCGCCTGAATTTCAATATCAGTCGCCTGTCCTTGAGCGCCGCCTAAAGGTTGGTGAATCATAATCCGAGAATGGGGTAGACTCATCCGCTTACCCTTAGCACCCGCGCTGAGGAGAAAAGCACCCATACTCGCTGCCAATCCGGTACAAATTGTACAGACATCAGGGCGAATATGCTTCATAGTGTCAAAAATGCCCATACCAGCCGTCACCGAACCACCGGGAGAATTGATATACATATAAATGTCTTTCTCCGGGTCTTCAGCATCCAAATACAGCAGTTGGGCAACAATCAAGTTGGCAATATTGTTATCAACTTGTTGTCCCAAAAAGATGATGCGCTCACGTAACAGCCGTGAGTAGATGTCAAAGGCGCGTTCACCTCGACCCGATTGTTCAATAACGATAGGAATCATGGAAGCGTGTTTGTGGCTACTTTAAATACATTTTATCGGTGACAGCACGAAACTGGGGCTGATCTCTACTATTCCCAAGTAGATATAAGTAAATCTTGGCTATTCTGTCTTATTCAACAAAGGAGCAAAATGTGCTTTTGCAATACATTCAACTTCCAAGGGCACTTTTTAGCAACAAAAGCTGTCTAAGAAAATATCCCGGTTTCGGGAAGAATAAATCAAAAAACTTCAATTGTTGCCAATCTAACAGCAAATTTCAAGTTGGTGAGGTACACAAGCTAAATCTTTTATCCAGGTATAAAGGGTGTTTTATTCCTGAATTATGAATTCTGCTGTATATCTCGGACTTTGCTGTACAAGCTTGGCTATGTATTGATTAGACCGATAACCGAAATCCGATTTGCTTAGGGAATTATATTAACTGTCAGTAACATTTTAAACATTTTTTTAGGATTTCCTTCAGCATTTATCAAGTTATTTTTGTTAGATTCGGTAAATCGGGAGTACGAGGTGTATTTAGAATAACCAATCGTAATTGAAATGCTATCCATTCAGAGAGAGACGTGCCATGCTGGAAAAACTTATACAAGCCGCCATCATCACCTTCTTGCTCCATCTGATAGCAGGACTTAGCCCAAATACTTTAATTCAAACAAAAACAGCATCACCGATGCAAGAAACGCCACCGAATATTGTCAGTTTGCTATTGCGACCTTTTCAATAAGAATGTTTCATAAGTTGCACAGGTGTAAGTAAGTCGGCGTACATAAATCCAATTATTATATAAAAGCTTCCCTTGTAGTTAGCGCTGACTACAAAACTGCAATTTTTTTACACCAACTTACTTAGGCGATATTAAAAACAAAGGTATAATTCGCTCGTTGAGTTTCTGACTTAATCTACATAGCTATCTAGGCTAACACGCCTGAGAACAGGCTAGACTGAGCAAAGAAGGCAACTACTTGCGTTTGATTATGACTAATCGCCTTGCTGAAGCTAAGAGCCTCTATCTCCGCAAACACGCCGAAAACCCCATTGATTGGTGGCCTTGGTGTGATGAAGCACTTGCAACTGCAAGGGCGCAAAATAAACCGATTTTTCTCTCCATTGGCTATTCTAGTTGCCACTGGTGTACTGTCATGGAAGGCGAGGCTTTTTCTGATATTGCGATCGCTGACTACATGAATACCAATTATCTTCCCATCAAAGTAGACAGGGAAGAAAGACCTGACCTCGATAGCATCTATATGCAAGCTTTGCAGATGATGAGCGGTCAAGGGGGTTGGCCTTTAAATATTTTTCTTTCCCCAGAAGATTTAGTGCCGTTTTACGCTGGTACTTATTTTCCTGTAGACCCGCGCTATGGTCGTCCGGGATTTTTACAGGTGTTGCAAGCGCTTCGCCGTTATTACGATACAGAAAAAGCGGACTTACAACAACGTAAAGCCTTAATTATTGAGTCTCTGCTCACATCTGCGGTGTTGCAAGATGGTACAACAACCGAGCTTGAAGACCATGAATTACTCCGCCAAGGTTGGGAAACTTGTACAGGTGTAATTACTCCTAGTCAATCTGGCAACAGTTTTCCGATGATTCCCTATACAGAATTAGCACTGCGGGGAACTCGATTTAATTTTGAATCTCGCTATGATGGCAAGCAAATTTGTACCCAGCGGGGACTAGACTTAGCGCTGGGCGGCATTTATGACCATGTAGGTGGTGGTTTTCATCGCTATACTGTTGACCCCACTTGGACAGTACCCCACTTTGAAAAGATGCTCTACGACAATGGACAGATTGTGGAGTATCTGGCTTCTTTATGGAGTGCAGGAGTACAAGAGCCAGCCTTTGAGAGGGCAATTGCTGGAACTGTACAATGGCTAAAACGAGAGATGACTGCGCCTGAAGGTTACTTCTATGCTGCTCAAGATGCGGACAGCTTTACAGAACCCACGGCGGTAGAACCAGAAGAAGGAGCTTTTTACGTCTGGAGTTACAGCGAATTACAACAACTGTTAACGCTTGAAGAATTAACGGAATTACAACAACAGTTTACGGTGACGCCTAACGGCAACTTTGAAGGACGTAATGTTTTGCAAAGACGGCATTCAGGTCAACTGAGTGCAACGCTGGAAATGGCACTGAGTAAGCTGTTTACCGCTCGCTATGGCGTTAGTTCTGAGTCTTTAGAAACTTTTCCCCCGGCCCGTAACAACCAAGAAGCAAAAACTACTAACTGGCCAGGTCGCATTCCCTCGGTGACAGATACGAAAATGATTGTTGCCTGGAATAGCTTGATGATTTCCGGGCTGGCTAGGGCTGCTGGGGTTTTCCAACAACCTTTATACCTGGAATTAGCAGCACGAGCGGCGAATTTTATTTTGGAAAATCAATTTGTCGATGGGCGTTTCCAGAGACTCAATTATCAAGGAGAACCAACCGTTTTAGGGCAGTCTGAAGATTATGCTTTGTTTGTTAAAGCTCTACTAGATTTACAAGCTTCTAACCCTGAGCATGAGCAATGGTTAGAAAATGCGATCGCTATCCAAAATGAATTTAACGAATTTCTCTGGAGTGTAGAATTAGGTGGTTATTATAACACATCAAGCAATTCTAGTCAAGATTTAATTGTTAGAGAGCGTAGTTACGCAGATAATGCGACACCATCAGCCAATGGAATTGCGATCGCTAACCTTGTCCGTCTTGCCCTACTCACCGATAATCTAGATTATTTAGATTTAGCGGAACTTGGTTTGAAAGCTTTTAGGAGTGTAATGCATCGCGCTCCCCAAGCTTGTCCCAGCTTATTTACAGCTTTGGATTGGTATCGTAATTCTACCTTGATTCGCAGCACAACTGAGCAAATAAACTCTCTGATCCCCAAGTTTCTCCCGGTGGCTGTGTTTGCCATCACATCTGATTTACCAGAGAGAAGCGTTGGCTTAGTTTGCCAAGGTTTGAAGTGTCTTGCACCAGCTGAAAGTGTAGAGCATTTATTGCAGCAAGTGGAGAAAAGTCAAAATAGGGCATAGGGCATTGAATATGTATTATTCTCCTCTCTAGTGCCTAATCCCCAGTTACTAGTACCCAGACCCCAATTCGATGTATAACTATGACGACCAAAAGCGAATTAACAGCGATTGTGTTAGCTGGCGGTAAAAGTTCTCGGATGGGTCAAGATAAAGCCTTGATTCCCATTCAAGGGATAGCATTGTTGCAGCGAGTTTGTGGGATTGCTCAAAGCTGTGCTGATGTTGTTTATGTAGTAACTCCCTGGCCAGAACGCTATCAAGACTTGCTTTTGCCTGGTTGTCAGTTTATCCGAGAAGTTCCTTTGTCTGGAGAATCTTTAGCCCACGGGCCTTTAGTTGGATTTGCTCAAGGACTAGCCGAAGTAGAGACAGAATGGGTGCTGTTGCTAGCTTGCGATTTGCCGAGGTTGCGAGTTGAGGTGTTGCAAGATTGGGCAAGTAGACTTGATAGCGTGGAGGATAATGCGATCGCAGCTTTAGCTTGTCATCCCAAAGGTTGGGAACCCCTGTGTGGTTTCTATCGCCGTAGCTGTTTGCCACAACTCCTAGAGTTTATCAACCAAGGGGAGCGATCGTTTCAGCAGTGGCTTCGGCAATATCCGGTAGAAGTTTTGCCCTTAGCAGAACCCGAAATGCTATTTAACTGTAATACACCAGAGGACTTGGCTTTAAATTGAGTTAGAGAGTGGGAATTTAATCGTGAACTTAGCCTGCGGAAACTCTGGTAATAAAGTCATTTTTCGGATGATCGAACACAATTCTTGCCTATTCAAAGTTTTAGCCCTAACGTGGAACTGCTAACTATATGTATAAAGGATGCGAGGAGGAATCATGGGGCAGACACAGGAGCTAGGACAGATTATCATCCTGAATGGTGTCCCGCGATCGGGGAAGTCGAGCATTGTCGCAGTGATTCAGGAGACATTTGATGGTCTGTGGATGAACTTGGGTGTTGATAGATTTATGCAAATGACTCCCGCACGATACTTGCCTGGGATTGGTTTACGACCAGGGGGAGAACGCCAGGACATCGAACCCTTTGTTCCCATTCTGTACAGCGCCATGTATGAGTCTATCGCTGCCCACAGCCGCTTGGGTCTGAATGTCGTGGTTGATGTCGGACACCATGACGCCTACGCAATAAAGCGGGATATTCTGGCTGATAGTGCCCGACGTTTGAAGGGATTGCCGGTTTTGTTCGTAGGCGTTCACTGCCCGATCGAGATCGTTATGGAACGACGACAAAACACCGGGTGGAATGTGGGAAGTACAGCTGACTCCCCAATACCACATCCGGTTCAGTTATGGCAACGTGAAGTCCACATCCCTGGCATCTATGACCTGGAAGTTGATACCTCTTTGTTAAGCCCAGGTGCGTGTGCTGAGATAATACGCCAGTACCTCGCAGATAGTCCAGCACCCTCGGCATTCCAACGACTCGCTACACACTATACTTAAGCTGTAGTTATGATGTTAACTATATTTGGTATGAATTTGTAAAGTGTGTGATTCTATCAGTTAAAAGGGAAATTCAATCCCTTTTTACTAATTCTGCAAAAAGTCTACTTAACTCGACAGAATTTGCGATCGCTATCACTCTGAGGATATTGCCAAGAATAGGCAAAGTGGCTAACTCCCTTCAGTTGCGGGGCAAATTTGCGAAGTGCTTGCATTTGCACTTCTAGGGATGGACGATTACTAACAGATTTTCCCCACTGACCAGCTAAAGCCGGGATTATCTGCGTACCCGGTTTTGCCATACTCAAAACCCGTTGTACTTGCGCCACAATACAACTGACATTACCGCAATTCCCATAAGCCATAGGATGCCACTCTAATGTATTGGGGAACCGATCCCAAGGTTGCAAACGAGAATCATACCCTTGTCCAACAGTTTGGTTGCCATCAGGAAAAAACACCACTCCTGTAGAAACACCTTGCTGCTTTGCTGGGTAACTAGCGATGGTGACAAAATCTAGAATTCCTTGCATAGCGTGGGCAACGGCAAGCTGCCACAAGTCCCATTGTAAAACTCTTTGTCTATCGGTTGCAGGCAGGATTGACTTTTGCGCTAGTGGGATGCGTCCTTGCCAAAGAGGTTCACCTTCTTGAGGATAAAGTTTATCAACTTCAGCTACATCTCCCCCAGTGACGAATCCCTTGCTTAAAAAGCGGCGAATTAAGTCCAGCGCTTTGTAATTCTGTGCCCGTTTAAATAAAGCTTCTTGGGTTGCGGGACTAAATAGCCATAAATCTGAAACTTTAGTGGCGATAGAATCACTTCCAGCTTGACGGGGATAACGCACGTAATCCAATAGCAAGCCATCTGGACGACGGCGCAAAACTTCTTGTACCAATTTGTAGTAGTCTCGTTTTGCTTGTGGGTTGTAGGGATCGATAAATAGTTGAGAGCCATTATCTACCACATATAAACTCGTTTGACCTTTGCCATTACGAGCGATCGCACTTTCTCTATCTGGGCGCTGGGCGTAAGTATAGCCGAAATTTGTGGTAAACATCCAGGCATAGACCTTCAAACCACGTTGCCGACCTTTTTTAATTGCCGTAGCGAGTATATCAATATTTTCTGCCCCTGGAGTGCGAATCACAGCAGGCCAAACCGTCGGGTTAGCTCTTGCTGGTAAAAGTACCTGCCCATCGTAAAATACTTCTATATAAACTTGGTTATAGCCACGATTAACAATGCGATCCATAATCTGATCGATTATTCCTGGCTGAACGTCACAGGGATACAAGCGTAACCAAAGGGCTTGGGTTTGCGGCCAAGTTCGAGAGCGACATTGCTTTAATTTCTGTGCCTGTTCTTGTATTATGCTTTGGTAGCGCGTTTGAGCATCTTGTTTGCCTTTAAGCGCTGACAAACGTAAGCTTTCTTTTTCTTGCGCCGCACCTGATGATAACTGACAATACTCAGTTACTTGCGCCCTTGCTGGTTCGCTTCCCAAGTTGGGTAGCAAAAAACTACTAGTAAAAACAACAGCAAATAAGCGCCGCCAAAATAATATCGATCTTGCAAAGTTCAAGGGACGGTTAGACATATCTAGCAGTAGATGGACACAATAATCATCGGCCCCAACTTAGATAATTGTGGGCAATGTGTATCAAAATTTATAGTTCAGTAACAAAGATTTTGAAACCTACTTTTTCAAGACTCCTAAACACGTATTTCTGTTGCCATATTTTTTATAAGCTGTTCCACATTGAAATTACATTAAGGAACTGACAAAAAATAAATTATCCAAAATTATTGTTACATTTCTAGGGGTTCTAGACATTGTACTCCTACGTTCGCAAAGCATCCCGCAGGGATGGGATGTTTTTTAAACTGGAAGTTGCTAACTGAGCTGGCTTTCCAGCCCACTACAAAAGTTTGAGAAAATTTAGATATGTAAAATAATAAACTCTCTGACTCAGTAACTAACTTGGATGCACCTTCAGCTTCAGCTATAACTTTAATCGACTACCATTGACTAGGCAGAACAGTTGGCTCTGTGGCGATTGGTATAGCACCAATGCATTCACTACTAAGCTCACTGTTGATTAACCTAGCACAAACAGCGGTCTGTTATCGGGATGAATGGCTCTAGGAGCGTGGGTTTCGCCACTTGGGGAACTCCAAATTGTGCAATCAACGCTACTTCTTCCTTCCTTGTCTTTCGGAGGCTTACGCAAAATAGCTCTCAAACTCTATATTCCCCTAGCTCCATCAAAGTTCTGAGTGAAGGAAGCTGCCACTCAGACTTTTCTGTACCTTGGAGAAGTTATTTCTCAAAAATAAGATGCAGCCGAAAGTTAACATTCAATCTCCACTCACATCAATCAATACAGTTCAGAATGAGCAAGAAAACCCAGATGTAGAGACGCAATAAATCGCGTATTGAAAGACCAATTATCTACACCAATAACCCTTAAGCCAAGCATATTGTACTATCAATACTGCTTAGGCTAAAGCATTTTTAACTTGGAATTGAGTTTAGGTTAAAACTTTTTTATTTTTCCTTTCACTTTTTCTCAAAACCTACGCAGTTTTGAACCGCTATGTTTAGAAGTCTTAAGTATTTTGTTAAATAGAATAAACTCTGTACACAATAAATACATAATTATTTTTTTCTGATTTAATGAAATATGACATATTGTCATACTTAATATCAATGTATATTCCCCATTTAAAAACTCTGATAAATTAGTAGTTTTTTGTTGTGAAAGGAATATTAGCATTTTGCCTAAGTAGCAGCTGGAATAAAATACTTATTTTTTCTAGCTGAATCAACCAAAAAATATTTAAAATGCGGAATATCTTAGATTATATCCGTATATTGCTGTGCTACTCAAACTCTCAATAAAATTATGAATAAATTACCGATCGCTTTGATTTTAGTAATATTTACTACTGTCAGCATCCTGCTAGGGCCAAGTAAAGCCTATGCCCAATCTTTCCAGCCAAATGTCCAAGGTGTGCAGATCAAGCAGATAAAATATACTCGCAGTAGTGTTTTCTCTGAAAAAGGTAAAAAGGATTTAAACTCAATGGCAAATGCCTTGGCACAAATGCGAGCTTTGGCTTGTCAAGATTCTAAAAGTTGGTATTACCAAGGTGCAATCCATTGGACTCCAGGTTTGAGTAATTTTCCCCAGAGTAACTCACTCTGTAACAAATATACTGAAGCTGCATTCAACGATCCACAGCAGCAACAAGAGGTACAAAAACTGTTAGAGGCTTGGCAACATTGCACTCATGGAAGACGCGATCAAAATTTAAACTTACCCATCGCTCAAATTGCTGGCAAGAACTTTTTACCTTGGCATCGACTTTACCTAGTTTACTTTGAGAAAATTGTTCGTAAACTTTCTAAAGATCCTCAATTTGCAATTCCATACTGGGACTACACTAGGGCAGACAAAAGAACCATGCCACCGGAATTTATCACATCTAGCTCTCTATATACAGACTTGAGAAATAGTGTCCTCAATTTTGTCGGTGGAGCGGTTGAACAAATCGAACAACAACAGATTAAGAAAGATAAAAACAAAGCATACAAAACTAATATTTTTAATCAATCGCCTCTCAATTTTAGTAATCAAATTGAGAACTCACCTCATGGTGAAATGCATGGTTACATAGGTGGTGATGTTGGTGATGCAGCCAATCCTATCTGGAATAATCAGCCTGCTCCCGCTCAAATCGGGCTAATGGGAGATGTTGGTACTGCTGGATTTGATACTATCTTTTGGATACATCATTCTAGCATCGATCGCTACTGGGAATCTTGGCAAAAAGCACCAACAAACCCAGAACAAAAAGAAGCTAGACAAGCGAAACCGGAGGATTTGCCCCTACCATCGAATTTAGCCCCAATCTATACCTTTGCTGATGAAGATGGTAATCTAGTGAGTCACAACACTCCCCAATCAGTCATTGATGCAGTTTATAGTGTGGACTATAAATACGATCGGCTAGATCCAGATGCAAAAGTAGCACTTGTTAAAAGCGTTGTCATAAAACCAACAGAATTGAGGGCTAGACTAGCCTCACCCGTTTCTGTTCTGGCTGATGGGCAACAGCTTCATCAGAGCTTAAATAAATTGACAGATGTGACTGTGCCATTATCTACTCCTCTGCAAAAGATTCCAGTATTATTAGATGCTCGGACTGCAAACGAATCCGTGGGACAGGAACTATATTTGCTGGAAGTTAAATTGTCTTTCACAGAAAAACCAATCGGCAACTATAACGTCTATGTCAATTTGCCCCGTACCAAGTCGATTTCTAGCATAATCAGCGATATAGATCGCTACTATGTTGGTTCTGTTAACTTCTTTGATGTGCATGGCGAAGATGCAAACAGTAAAACCTTTGTTTTTGATGTCACTAAAGAAGTTAATGCACAATTATCTGAATTGAAAGAGCCTCAGACAGAAAATATAGAGGTAAAGTTTGTCTCAGATAGTACTGCTCGTTCGCAGGAAATTTACCTTGAGAATATTACGCTACGCAAATTAGCGTAACTAAAATCTGACTTATATAAGCAGTTTGAAAGACTTTGAGTGAATTCAAGGCGATCGCGTTTATCTCGCTTCAATTATATGAGGTATGCGATCGCTTTCATCAATTTGTCACTAAGCTACTGAATTTGCCAACAACACCATTCTGTTATCTTTGCAGTAAAATTTAATAAACAGCAAGTAACTATTGACAAAAAGCTTACATTATGCATATGTAAATTATGACCAAGCTGATTTTTCCTCTGTTTTTAATCATATTTACTATTTTGAACATACTGGATTTAAATAATACACACGCACAGGTATCTCAAAATAATATTCGCCAAATTAATTGGAAAGATGAGGTTTTAGTGAATACCCAATCATCCTTTAATCTTGCAACTCAAGAGCAGCAGCAAGCAAAGTTTATTTCCTCTCAACAGGTTAAAACAAAGTTGACAGATAATCCATTAATACCAACGCAAGTAACTTTTCCTTTATCTACCCCTTTGGAGATTGATACAGCTAGGTCTGAGGAAGTTTATCTGCTGGAAATTCAAGTCGCTTATCAGGGTGAGCCAATAGGAAACTACAGCGTTTATCTTAATTTACCAAGCCTCAAAGCGATCGCTGATATCGATACTTACTATATCGGTTCAGCTAATTTCTTTGATGTACCAAGTCCAAACCAAGGTATAAAAAAGTTTAATTTTGATATTACACCTGAGTTAATTAAGCAGGTGCAAAAGCGCGTAAAACCGTCAAACATTCAAAATTTAACATTGACTTTCATTCGCGACCAAGGTCATTCAAGCACAGAGCTTGTTATTGATCGGGTTGCACTATCAAAATTATGAGTCGCTTCAGCCTGTGTGCAGCTGTGGCTACATAAACAAAATTGAAAATTTTCAACTTTGACTCAGATCAACTTAACAAAGTGGTAAAACTAATTCGTAATTCATATTTATAATCAGTGTTGGCTCTGTAGCCATTTGAATCACGAATTACGAATTACGAATTAGTAATTAAATAGTTAACCGCCACGCTTTAGCGCTGTCTCTACCTGCTGCAACTCTTTTTCTAGACGATTTTTGAGTTTTTCGGGTACAGGACGATTTGGGTAAGAACTGTAATGTCCAGCCAGAGAATTGAGGGCTGTTCGTATGGTTGTAAACGAGCCAAGACCAGAAACAGAGTTAACCCGCTGGTAGCGAGCTGAAAAGTCATTAATTTTTTGACGCGCTTCTGCTTGAATTGCTGCCTTATCTGGTGAATCTTGTGAAAGATCCAGAGCTTGTCTCATAATATTGACCACAGCTAAGGTGTCTTGACGATAATCCCCAGTCAAACTATCTGGACTGCCAGAACAACCCATTAAGCCGATAGCTACAACCAAAACCAGCGCAAGCAAACGCGACCAATAGCGCTTCATATGCATTAAGTAAAAGAATACGTAAATCAACGTCCATCCTATCTTGGATTGGTAACTTGGGGATCAATTGAGTGAAGAGTGTGGAGTGCAGGGAGGGGAGGCAGAGGGGCAGGGGAGGCAGGGGAGGCAGGGGAGGCAGGGGAGGCAGGGGAGCAGGGGAGCAGGGGAGCAGGGGAGCAGGGGAGCAGAGGAGAAGTTGTAGTAAATCTTTCCCCTCTGCCCCTCTGCCCCTCTGCCCCTCTGCCTCTTTCCCATGCCCAATGCCCAATGCCCAATGCCCAATTCCCAATGCCCAATGCCTAACGAATAACTTTTTGATAAAGAGTATCCCGTTGTTGGTAAGGTCGTCCTAAAGAAGCGATCGCAGTTTGCAAGGTTTCCACTTCCATACACGTACCACCCAAAGCACCTGCCATTGTGGTAATATGCTCCTCCATCAATGTGCCGCCGATATCGTTGCAACCCCAAGCTAAGGATTCTGCTGCACCTGCAAGCCCCAGTTTTACCCAACTCTGCTGATGGTTGGGAATCCAATTACCTAAGTAAATCCGCGCTACAGCCCCTAATAGCAGTGCATCACTCAAAACTGGTTGATCGCGTCCAACACGGCGACGTAAGGATTTGGGCGCTTCTTGACCTACGAAGGGTAATAAAATAAACTCTGTGATCCTGGCTGGATATCCCCGATCAATAGCGGTTTTTTGGAGCGATCGCAATTTTTCTAAATGTCCGATTTGCTGTTCGTGGGTTTCAATATGCCCAGATAACATGGTGCTAGTGGTATGCAAGCCTAATTTGTGAGCTGTGCTGACAATTTCTAGCCAAGTGGCTGTGTCAATCTTCTCTGGACACAATATCCGCCTTACTTCATCGTCTAATACTTCCGCTGCTGTTCCTGGCATTGAGCCAACACCAGCATCGCGCAAAGCAGCAATCACCTCAGCATATTCCAGTCCATCAAGTCTGGCGATAAATTGCACTTCTTGGGGAGAGAAAGCGTGTAAATGTATGTGGGGAAATTCCTGTTTAATGGTTTCTACGACTTTGAGGTAGTAGGGCAAAGATTTACCATTTATCAGTGCTTGTGGATTTAATCCTCCCTGCATACAGATTTCTGTCGCACCCCGTTTTACTGCATCTGTGGCTTTTTGCAAAATTTGCGCCGAATCTAACCAGTATGCATCGGCGTCACCATCATCTCGACGGAATGCACAAAAACTACAGTGCTGCTCACAAATATTAGTAAAGTTAATATTACGGTTAATTATGTAGGTGACAGTATCGCCTGCTTGTGTGTGGCGGAGTGTATCGGATGTAGTACGTATTGCTGCGATCGCCTCTGGTTCAGTTTGTTGTAACAATACCACTCCCTCTTCGGGAGATAAGTCGTATCCCATCAAAGCACGTTCCAAAATTGTTTCAAACGCAATTTTTGTCAGCATTACTTTCTTAATTTCTCAGTAAATCTTAATTTTATGAGCTTGTAAATAATAAAATTCTACTTAATAAATATAACAATTTAGCGACAATCCCACGCTTGAACATCAGTTTTATCTTGAAAGCTATTAAAAGAGCTTATATTGTCTCATAACACTCAATACGATTCGGATAAGCATTTTTCACTTTCCTTATGATCTGGGGAATGGGTTTGCGGGTAAAGGGTAAAGGATGTATTCAAAACCTTTACCCTTTACCCTTTACCCTTTAACCGAACCGTATTGTCATAACACTACCTTTTATACTTTATACAACCCATTAACAACAAAATAGTTGTGTTGAAGCACAACTATTTTAATTGATTAATCTACATCTTTGTATTAGGAGGAATCTTTAGTAAAAATCTGATATTCCTAATTTGTCCTTGCTTGTGGTTTTCGTCGATGTTGTATTAGCAATCCAATCGCCATACCAATGCCGACAAAGGCTGTAAAGTAAAATAAACCAATTAATCGGATGTATATTGGTGGTGCGATCGCTTCAACTTCAACTTCCTGCGCTACCTTCACTGGTGTAAATTGACGGCTAGATCCTGGTAAGGGAGTGGCTTCCACCTCGATTTTGTGGGGTGAACCATCAAAAAATTGTTCAAGCCATATTAACTTCCCTTGTTCGTCGGGAATACCTTTGTAGTCAAAGACTGTTAAATTGTGTTCTGTTGCGATCGCTTTCACTTGTAATGCTACATCTGTTATGGGTTGTCCGGTTGCGGTATCTTTCACCTGTAACGCTAAATTCGCAAGTTTTCCGACAGTTGCGTTTTTATCTCCCTCAAGGTTAATTTCTAATCCCTGAGATTTTTGAGATGATGGTGCGATGGTTTCAGTACTATTTGAGTTATGTCCACTGCCATGCGCTTCCGCAACTTCTGCACTAATGTTGATAACTATTAGAGTTATTATAGCCACTACAGTTAATGCACTTAATAAAAGGCGGACTGACTGTGGTGCAATTTCTCCTTGTTGTAGTTCTTCTTGTCCACCAATAACCCAACCACCCAACAATCCAAGTGACAGTAAAATAGCTGCAATTACAGCAAAATATTTATATTTGATTGGATTTTCGCGGATATTCAAATTTAAAGTTTGTTCATAAGCAGCAAAAGTATTTGCTACCAAAGGTGACACTTTAACTAACAGTTGGTAATTACCACGGATGGGTAACATCTGCTGAACTTCTAGCTTACCATCAGGTGCATTGGCATTGATTTGCAACAATTTTGTCCCCTCAACAATGGGAAAATCTGTTGTTAACCAAGGATTACGCGGCGGTGTCAGTATTTGTAAATTAATTTTGGCATTTGCTAAAGATTTCCCCGCAGCATCAACAGCTTGCAATGTTAGTTTAACGGGAGATTGTGGTTTTTCTGCCTCTGCTTCAAAGGGAAAAATACGTTCTAAAGGTGGGTTGGTAGAAAGTAGCACTCTAGATGTAGGGATTTGAGAACTTCCCACAAATGAATAAAGAACAGACAAAGTAATACAAACAGCACTGATAACTCCAAAAAGCCGATGTTTTTTCATAAAAGCTTACGGTAAATGTGAAACTTATGTAATTTCTAAAACTGAAACTTTCATAGTAGTGGATGAAAGTTACTCCCGATTATTATTAAGTAGAAGAATTATAGCCAAAGAATTAGTCAAACATCATCTTAAATTCAGTTAAGGTGATGTAGAGATGATAAATTAAGCATCTCTACAAAACTTAAAAGTTACTTACCAGCAAAAACGCTGGCGCGATATCCGCGTGATTTTAGCGTCAAAGCTTCATACACCTAAAAATCTTGGGGTTATGATCATTTAGTGACATGGAACGCCTAATGTATGGTGACGCGCTGAGTGTGCTGTGTTATGAACCGCAGGATAGGTGGAGAACAAAACAGTCCAGATAACTAAAGAAGATAGCAGCATATAAAGCGTTACCTGCACAGGCTTGGATAAGGTAATACCTGCGGTCTTGTGCAATAGCGAAATATGAGAAAAAGTAGTCATTTTTGACCTCCTAATAATAAATTTGGGTAATTCATCAATCAAAGGGCATAACGCCGCTTGATTGCAAAAAGATATACCATCAACTTTGTATTTGACAAGTGTGTATCAAATGTCTTGTGTAATGCGACTTTAGTGAATACTATACTATCCTTTGACATTCGCTCATCGCGATGCAGAAATCTACACATAAAGTCCATACAAATAACAAAAGAATGACACATGGTTTTGAATGATGGCATTTTCAGCGCGGATAACACGAAGGTAACAGATAAAAAATGCTGATGTTAGCAAGCATCCAAAATTACTTGAATAAACGCGATTTATGTTAACTCTAAACTAATTAAATACGCTACAGATTAGCAGCAGGTTCTTGCTTGCATCTATATTCAAGGTGCTATTATACTCATTGTTTATACTCTAAGTACTGCTGAATAAATCAGCCTATTAGGAATAGGTATGAACCAGTTAGTTTTATCTAAATATTATTTATACATAACTAAGCGTATAAATACAGTTAAAAGCAAGAAAATATTACGATATTTTTTAGAGTTTGATTTAAATTTAACAACTTAACTGGCAATTTATAAGCAGTGAAAAATTATTGACAATAATTATTAATTCTTCTAATATTTAAAAGTAATTGCAAAATATTTGCAATTCTTTTTTGGTGCTAACTGTAACTAAATGTCATGCCCAACAACTTCGCTCTAGGTAACGGAAAACCTTGGAGCCGCCGTCAATTATTGAAGCTGGGACTAGCAGGTGCTGGAGTAACTGGTGCAGCTGGACTTTGGCAGATGCTAAATCTACAAAGTAAGCCAATCGTTAAAGTGCCACCATTCGATAGGTCAGCACCAGACGACGTTACTAACCCAATGAAGATGTTAAGGGATTTTGATTATGGGACGGTGAAGCAAGAAAACGGGCGGACTATCCGGGAATTTCAGTTAACTGCTGGTACTTCCATAATAAAACTCAATAGTGCTGTCTCTTACAACATCTGGGATTTAAACGGTCGCATACCAGGGCCAACGCTACGGGCAAAACAGGGCGATCGCATCCGGGTACTATTTCTCAACAACGCTGGACATTCTCATTCTTTACATTTTCATGGCGTTCATCCAGCAGAAATGGATGGTGTTCGTCCAATCAGCAACGGTAGCGCCACAATTTACGAATTTGATGCTGAACCCTATGGCGTTCATTTATACCATTGTCATATTGAACCAGTTACCCGGCACATTGCCAAGGGGCTGTACGGAATGTTTATCATCGATCCACCTACTCCCCGTCCCCCAGCTGATGAAATTGTACTAGTGATGAGTGGGTATGACGTGAATGATGATAGCCATAACGATTATTACGCCTTCAATGGTCTGCCCCACTATTATATGAATCATCCCATTGGCATTTACAAAGATCAGTTGATTCGGCTGTATGTCCTCAACATCATTGAATACGATCCAGCAGTAACGTTTCATCTCCACGCCAACTTTTTTGATGTCTATCGCTCTGGCATGACTATGACTCCTAGCGAGAAAACAGATGTGATTACGATGGGTGTAGCAGAAAGGCACATCTTAGAATTTGCTTTTCGCTATCCAGGTAAGTATATGTTCCATCCCCATCAGGATGCGATCGCAGAAAACGGTTGCATGGGTCAATTTGAAGTACTTGCTGAAAACAACTCTCAAAATCCTGTTAAGAGTTCCTGACGATATTATTAGTAATTTGTAATTGATTTATTAAAGTTTCGGGAAGTAGTTGATAAAAAATCTCATTATATGCAAAAGTAAAATCTATGACAATCTGTCAAACAAACTATTTTCTAGTAATAGTAATAGTTTGAAATGTTTCAATTAATACCTTTTTTAGTTGTGCGAGAAGCAAAAATGATAAAAATTCGTTATATCTGTTTAACAGCAGCAGCAGCCGTAATCGTTACCTTGAGTTCCTGTAGCGGTACACCAACCGCAGAAAATCCATCAGCACCAGTTCCTAACACTCCCGCTACAGAGGCAGTAAGTAGTAACAGTCATAGTGGTCACGGTAGCAAAGAAAAAATTAACATTAACAGCGCTATATTGTCAGAATTGGATAAGTTTGAAGCCAAGCTAGGTATTCCGGCTTTATCAAACAAAATCCAGGCAAATCGTCCCTACGGTAGCCCAGAAGATTTAGTTACTAAAAAAGTAATTACTCAAGAACAGTTCGACCAAATTAAAGACCAGGTTGGTGTTCAAGAAGTGGTACTCACAGGTGAGGCAAAAGATGTTGACTATATGTCTAAATTAGGCTTAATGAAAGGGCATCTTTTGGTAGCACAAGAACTGCTGGATCAGAATCAGCCAAAACAGGCAGAACCTCATATTGGACATCCAGTTGAAGAAATATATGTTGATGTAGAAGAACAATTAAATGAGCGCAAAGTCAAAGAATTTAAGACAACATTGGTAAGTTTGCAAGATTTAGTGAAATCTAGTCCCAAGGATAGCAAAGTTAAAACTAATTTTACTTCTTCAGTGCAAGCAGTGGATGGAGCGATCGCAGCTTTGCCAGCAGATCAACGCTCAAAACCAGGATTTACGCTACAGGTAATTAACGAACTATTAGATGCAGCTAACTCCGAATATGGTGCGGCGATCGCAGATGGTAAAGTAACCGCACCAATTGAGTATCAAGACTCCCGTGGTTTTGTAGTTTACGCCAATGAATTATACAAAGGAATTTCTAGTCAAGTAGCTCAAGCAGATCCCGAAGCACACAAAGCGATTGATACTAGTTTCGCTGAACTCATAAAAGTTTGGCCCGCTGCCATCCCACCGGCAAAAGCAGTCAAAACACCTAATGATGTTACCAAGCTGGTCAAAACCATTGAGGAAAACTCTCAAAAAGTGGTTAACAAATCCAATACCCAAGCACAGCGATAACACTTTAATTGTAAGAATTCAGCACCCAGGAGTCAGCAGCCAGAATTTATCAGGAATCTAGAATGATTGGTATATTTATTCATCAAATGTTCTCCTGATTGTTTAACTATTCTGAATTCTGAATTCTGACTCCTGAATTCTTACCTTTAATTTAATGGGAAGTATAGGTTAAGGAGTTTAAAATAGTTAGGAGTTAGGAGTTATGAATTATGAGTTATGAATCCCAAAATACTAACTCTTAACTTCCCACTCCTCACTCCTAACTAATTACACTCCCTTCGTTACTTTAACTAACAACTGATGCAAGAACTTGACCATAAAAAGACTATTGACCTGCTGAACGCCATCATGGAATTTGAACTAGCAGGAGTAGTGCGCTACACACATTATTCTTTAATGGTGACTGGCCCTAACCGTATTCCAATTGTGGCTTTTTTCAAAGCACAGGCAAGTGAATCTTTACTTCATGCCGAACAAGTGGGAGAAATTCTCACCGGTTTAGATGGGCATCCCTCCCTGAAAATCGCCCCAATGGAAGAAACCTATCAGCATAAAGTCAAGGATATTTTGGAAGAAAGTTTATCTCATGAAAAAAAGGCATTGGATCTGTATAAAAAACTGCTCGAAACTGTCACCAATGCCAGCATTTACCTTGAAGAATTCGCTCGCGGTATGATTGGACAAGAAGAGATGCATAATCTCGAACTGAAAAAGATGCTACGCGATTTTGGTTAATAGTCATTAGTCATTAGTCCTTAGTCATTAGTCATTAGTCACTTGTACTGAGTTTCGACTGCGCGGTAATCGAGCGACTTGTACTGAGCGTAGTCGAAGTAAGTCGAGATTCAACTACCGTGTAGCCGTTGGCGTGGTAACAGAGTATTGCTCATTAGTCAAAAAGAAATTCAAAGGACAGATGACAAAGGACAAAGGACTAATGACAAAGGACAAAAGATAAAGGACAAAAGATGAATTTTAGTACTGCTCTACCTACTTTTGTAATCACACTTCGAGAAGGAGTGGAAGCTGCCCTTGTTGTTGGTATTGTGCTAGCTTTGCTAAAAAAAGCTAAACAATCTCGACTCAACTCTTGGGTATATGCTGGTGTCGGCGTTGGCATTGTCGTCAGTGCCTTAATCGGTGTGCTATTCAGTTGGATAATTCAAGTACTGGGAGCCGCGAATCCTCAATACACTACTGTAGTTGAGCCAGCGCTAGAAGGTGTGTTTAGTGTATTAGCGATCGCAATGCTCAGTTGGATGCTAATCTGGATGACTAAACAAGCCAGATTCATGAAAGCTACAGTTGAAGGGGCAGTAACAGAAGCGCTGACACAAAATTCAAATGCTGGCTGGGGTGTTTTTACTTTAATTTTAATTGCCGTTGTCCGCGAAGGCTTTGAAACTGTTCTGTTCGTTGCAGCAAATTTTCAACAGGGATTAATGCCAGCATTAGGTGCTATTGCTGGCTTGGTAACGGCATCTGCCATTGGAGTGCTGCTATTTAAATGGGGTGTAAAAATTAACATCCGCCAGTTTTTCCAGGTAATGGGCGTTTTATTAGTGTTGATTGTCGCTGGATTGGTAGTTTCAGCTTTAAAACATTTTGACGAAGCTGTGGCTAATCTTGCCCTTAGCAGTCGTGCTACAGAAAGCCTTTGTTTCTATTACGAACGTTTTACAAAAGTCCACTCCTGTATTTTGGGGCCAATGGTTTCCAATACTTCCACAATCTTGCCTGACGAACAGTTTCCTGGGATTATTCTCAAATCTTTATTTGGCTATAGAGACAATCTCTATCTTGTGCAAGCAGTAGGATATGTGGGATTTTTACTCACCATTGGAGGACTGTATTTCCGCAGTCTTGGAGGTGCTTCTCCTCAAGGTAAAAAAAATATCGCTTTTGATCAAAAACCGATTAGTTCTACAAAGGATTAAAAGCACAGTTAATTTTATATTTTTTGTCTCGTTCTCAGTCTCTTCCCTCGTTCCTACAGTTGATTAAATCTAGAAAAATAAAATGCTTGATATATTCGGATTGAGAAAAGATTATACGGGAAGTTTCCGTATAATAAATAGTTAGGTCTCGCGCTTGCTTATCAGCAGGTCTAACTCATGGCATCTGTGGTAACACTTCTTCCCTTTAGTGACGGTGCCGCCGCGCTGCTCTCACGCTGGCTAGTTGCGCCGCATGTTGCACGCTGGTATCCCAATCCGCAGGAACACCTTGACTGGGCTGTCAATCCACCCACTGTCGGTGAGCGAGCGATGATTGCCGCGGATGGCGCTCAAGTTGGCTACCTGCGCTGGCAAGTTGTCTCCCGCGAAGTACTGGACTCGGTTGGGCTGCACGAAATTCCCGAAAACTCGGTAGATATCGACATCCTCATCGGCGAGGAAAAGAGCGTAGGTCAGGGGATCGGGCCGCTGGCCTTGCAGATGCTCGTCGCACACCTACAGGCCAATCCAGCGATTCCGCTCCTTGGTCTTACCACCTCAATTCACAACCACGCAGCGCAACGAGCGTTCCAGAAGGCAGGGTTCAGCATCTTGCGGCAGTACGATCCGCCAGATTATGGTCTTTCCCATCTCATGGTCAGGAATCTCGCGTATGGCAATCAATAATATGAGAGATTCGAGAATCGGGATGGTAAACTCTCACAGGAGTTTGAAGTCATGTACTCAATTGGCGTAGCGTTTCAGGGCTTTGGCGGGAGCGACTGAAGCAGCGAAGCGTTAGGTCGAGTTAACCTTCTTTTGATACAGGGGGAGCAACACCTAGTCTGGTTTATTAGAGTTAGTGGAAAACTCAATAAAGCAATCAATACTCTTGTGATAAGTGGCCTTAAATTTAAACCAAAAAACATCATTGGTTTAAGTAGCCTGCGCTACAAACAATGCTTGTTTAAGCTGCTGACAAGCTTTTTCAATTGCATCTATACTACCTGGATTCACCAGACCATAATAATCAAACACATAGACTCGATTATTTTTAGTTGCTTGCAGTTGTTGCCAAAAAGCTTCCTTTTTCAAGGAATCTAAAAGCCCCGCTTCCGAATTTCCTTGTGGAGCATTAACTAAAATTATCACCTCTGGATTTGCTTCTAAAATCTTCTCAGCCGAAAGCGTCACATAACCACCAACTGGACTTTTTCCTTGTAAATCTGCTGCTATATTTTTCGCCTGGAATTTTGCCAGCAAATCCCCTGCCCAACTGTTTTTATTCGGCGCTAAAATTGGTTGACGACTAACCAGTGCCAGAGTAGAAGGACTCTGAATTGTCTTATCTGGTAAAAAACTTTGGTAACGGCTTAACAAAGGCTGAGGATCAGCATTAATTGATTTAGCAAGTGTTTTAGTAAGTTCTTCTAGAGATTCCCAGCTATTCACCTTAGTAAGCAAAGTTTGAATTCCTAGCTGCTGAAGTTTTTGAATAGGAATGTTAGAAAAACCTTCTGCACCAATAACTAAATCTGGTTTGAGTGCTACCACTTTTTCTAAGTTGGGCGGACTCTGCCCTTCGCTAACGCGGGGAATATCCTTGAATTTTGAGTCATTCTTAAATAATTTACTACCAGTGATTCCAACAATTTTTGTTTGATGGAGTCGAGAGATAATATCAGCAGAAAGAGAAGAAAGAGCAACCACTCTTTTTGCCGATCCTTTTGGTAATTGCTGAGAGTTCGCGTTAGTCGCCTCAGTGGTATTTTCCACTTGGGTTTGTGGTTGCTGAGTATTTGCAGTGGTACAAGCAACTAAAACTATACTCAACAAAATTGCTAAACCAGATAAGAGCCAACGACGATGCATATTAAAATTCCTTATATGACTAAGAATGGTATAACATTAGCATTCGTAATTCGTAATTACTAATGACGCTATCAGTTGAATTACGAATTACTAATGTAATTTTTCTAATTCCCAGTTAAACTTACTTCGTCTCCATCCAATTTTCACCGACACGCGCATCCACCAGCAACGGCACACTCAACTGCACTGCATTTTCCATCACCGACTTAATTTGCACTTGTAATTCTTCCCACTCATTAGGGGGGATTTCAAACACTAATTCATCGTGAACTTGCAATAACAAACGTGCCTGATATTGCTTCAAGACCTCATGCAATCTCACCATTGCAATTTTGATAATATCAGCGTTAGAACCTTGAATTGGTGCATTAGCCGCAGAGCGTAATAAACCCGCATCAAAAGCACCCAAATTCTTCAACTTACTCAGATCAATATCTTCTGGGTTACTGCCTTTTAATTTGCGTAAACTGTTATTAGTAAAGTCAAAATAACGACGGCGACCGAAAATAGTTTCTACATAACCAAGAGCGATCGCTTCTTTTTTCACTCGCTCCAAATATGCAAAAACTTTCGGATATCGTTCATTAAACCGTTTAATGAACTCGTTGGCAATGGTCTTATCTATCCCAGTTGAGCGCGAAAACCTGAGAGAACCCATTCCATAAATCACGCCAAAATTGATAGTTTTTGCAATCCCTCGTTCTTCTGATGTGATATTTTCTTTTTCAAAGACTAACCGCGCCGTCACAGTATGAACATCTTCATTTTGCTGATATGCTTGCACTAATATCGGCTCTTGACTTAAATGAGCCAAAATCCGTAATTCAATTTGTGAGTAATCAGCAGCCACCATTAACCAACCAGCTTCTGGCAAAAACGCCTTCCGAATTTGGCGACTGAAAGCTGTACGAATGGGGATATTTTGTAAATTCGGATTAGAAGAAGATAACCTACCAGTTGATGTTGCTGCTTGGTTAAAATCAGTATGCACTCGCTGGGTATCTGGACGCACCAATGCAGGTAATGCATCAACATAAGTAGACTTTAATTTAGATAGCGTGCGATACTCAACGATCGCTTCAACAAATCCAGTTTTATCATCTTCTTGAAGTCTTTCTAGTGTTGCTGCATCTGTAGAGAAGCCCGTTTGAATTTTACGAGAATGTTTGGTGCTTAACCCTAACTTTTCAAACAAAATTTGGCTCAACTGTTTAGGAGAACCCAAGTTAAAATTTTCCCCAGCTATTTCGGTTGCTTCTTCTTTTAACCTCGCTAACTCAGTTTCTAAATGCTGCGAAAGTTCTTGTAAATAAGCTGAATTAATCCGAACACCTGTATATTCCATTTCAGCTAAAACAGCTTCTAGTGGCTGTTCGACTTCCACAAATAGCTTAGACAAAGCTGGAAATTGCTTCAGTTCCTCGCCCAATTTTGCCACTAAACCAAAGGTAGAATAAGCATCCATCCCGCAGTAATCTGCGACGGCAGGAATATCTATATCAGCGATGTTTTTGCCTTTAGGGACTAAATCTAAGTAACTTTTAGCTATCAATCCCAAATATCGCTGCGACAAATCCATCAAGTTATTACTTGAATCGGGATTTAGAATGTAACTTGCCAACATGGGATCAAACACCACTCCTGCCAAATTAATTCCTTGACATCTGAGAACTAGGCGGTCAAATTTGGCATTTTGTAAAGCTTTGGGATAATCGGTACTTTCAAGAATTGGGCGTAATGCTTCTAATACCAAATCTTTATTTAAATTTTCTCCAGTTTTGTGCCCCACAGGAATATAGGCTACTTCATCTGGTTCCGTTCCCCAACAGCAACCAATTCCTACTAATTCAGCATCTCTTGGTTCTAAATCGGTAGTTTCAGTGTCCCAAGCAACTGGTATTTGTGGGTTAGTAAATTTTTGTAAAAGTTTCACTAACTCAGTGAGTTTGGCTTCGGTATTAATGATGCGTGGTGTAATTGGAGAAGTAGATTGTTGTGGAACTGCTGCTGTATCACTAGCACTAAAAAACCACAAATCATTATCTTCATCAGCGCTGAATTCTGAGTTAGTAAAGTTGGTATTACTTGCGTCTGTTTTGGCTTCTTGCTTTTCTTCGGTTTTGCCCCCAAAACGTTGCTGGAGGTCGTTTATCCTGCCTAAAAAAGACTTGAATTCTAATTTCTCTAAAATTGGTGATAAGACGCTTGTATCAAAACCTTTTAATTTGCAATCTTCTAAATTAAATTCTATAGGAACATCTAAAACTATGGTTGCCAAATAGCGAGACTTTTCGGCATCTTCTTTACCTGCTGCCAGTTTTTTCTGAGTTGCGCCTTTAATTTCATCTAACGCAGCATAAACATTCTCAAGTGAACTGTATGTATTCAGCAGCTGCACTGCTGTTTTTTCGCCAATTCCCTTGACACCAGGAATATTATCTGATTTATCACCACAAAGAGCTTTGAAATCAATAATTTGTGAAGGCAAAACGCCCATTTTCTCTTTGACTTGTTCTGCTTCAAATTCCGTGATGCTATTTGTAGAGCGCTTTAGGGCATCGGGACTAAAATTCAGAACAGTGATTTCTTTGTCAGAATCTATCAGTTGAAATAAATCGCGATCGCCAGTCAGAATCTTCACTCTATACCCAGCAGCAGTTACTCGTTGTGCTAAGGTTCCCAAAACATCATCTGCCTCGAAACCAGGGGCAGTAAAAATGGGTAGATTGAAGCCGTTCAGCAACTCATGCAGGTTTTCTAAGTCGGGAATGAAGTCTTCCGGCGTTTCCGGGCGATCGGCTTTATAAGTCTCGTCAGCTTCGTGACGAAAAGTTGCCTCAGCCAAATCAAAAGCGATCGCCATTGCTTGGGGCTGTTGTGTTGCCATTACCTCTAGCAGGCACTTCACAAAACCAAAACATATACTGGTGGGAATCCCTGTTTTGGTACGCAGTCCTCCATCTCGCCCTTTGGCGAAGGCAAAGTATGAACGATAAGCTAACGAGTGTCCATCTACGAGGATGAACGTGGGGCGTGTTGCAGTTGCAGAAGTGATTTCAGACATAGCCCTATTTTAGCCAGAAGCTTTGTCACATAGTTAGCAATTTCAGATGCTTGTTCTGCTTGGCTTTGCTAAAAATAGTCCAGTTTTTGCGTACGAAATAACTTTCTGTATAATCTTAGACGAATTTTTACCTACGCATTTGCAGTTTTAGTACGGAAGGCAAGTAAAACCAACTTTTGGCAGAGATATCAGCCCAATTAAGTACGTGAGTATAAGCATAGTAACCAGATAGTAACTAGATCCCCAAATTATCACCAGAAGTTGGGGATCTATACTCCTAAGCCTTTTATGTTTAATTAGGTTGACCCAGCTTACTTCTCAGGAACCAACAAAAACTAGCTTAATATTTCGACATAATATTACCATGATCAAAACCTCTTGCCTTAATAAAACTTTATATATACCAATAAAAAAGTCTATTTATCGAAGAAATTTGAACATAATAACTTTACATAAAGTTACGTGTATTTATCAAGACTACAAGCAAAGTTTCAGAGTTACAAATAGGTTAGTAATCCCGTAATGATTCGTTTCAGAAAAGCATCTTTTATCCATGACAACAAAACTATTCAACACTCTAGCTGCTGCTACAACTTTGGCAGGAATTGTTGCAACTTCTGGAGCAGCTAATGCAGCTTCTCTCTCTTACACTAGTTCCACTAATTACGATTTCACAAATATCATTGATGCACCTTTAAGCGTCCAAAAATTTGACTCATCTCTGGGTACACTCAAGGGTGTAACGGTAAGTTTTACTGGCGACATCCTTGGAAATGCAGGTTTTGAGAATAGGAGTCCAACCGCGACTCAGGTAACAGTAAATCTTTCTAGTCAACTCAGTTTAAAACTAAATAATCAGTCTCTGTTTGCGCTCAATCCACAAGATATATCGAGTTATCAAGCTGCTAAGTATGACGGTATCACTGATTATAGTGGCACTTCTGGAAAGACTATTTCTAACTTAACTGCCACACAATCTGCTACTCAGTCTTTCACCAATACTCAATTCTTGCAGTCTTTCACTGGTAATGGCAACATAGACTTTTTGTTCTCAGCTTTAGCCAATTCAGTAGTTACGGGTTCGGGCAACATGAGATCCTATATTGATACTTATGCTAAGGCAGGTATCAAAGTAACTTATGACTACGATGAGGTGAAATCAGTACCTGAATCCTCTGCCACACTTGGAATTGGTTTAATTGCTGGGCTTTGTCTATTGTCACAACGCAAAAAAAGCTGGATCAAGGTCTCCAATTCATAGACTTTCTTGAATAGGTAGGTTTTCCCATCCTATCTATCGATCAGGCTATCTAATTTAAATAAAAAAACCCGATTTTTCTGAGAATCGGGTTTTTTATTGCGCCTATTAACCATAATTTTTAAGACTTTTTAAATAAATCCAAAATCCTCAAAGCAAGTTATTGCTCCCTGGGGTAAATCTAAAATCTAAAATTGTGTAAGTTAACATCCTCATGGTAAGGAAATTGGATTAACTAGAGATGCCAATTTTTTCTACTACTCCCCACGCCAATTTTTTCTACTACTCCCCACTGGTCGCTGGAGCCTGTTAACCTCTTACTGGAACTTAAAATCTAGGAAATTATGCAGAAAGCATCTACTGACAATCAGGCTGCTGCAAAAGACATTAAGCTACTAGTTTTGGATATAGATGGCACGATCGCTGGGCACTCTAACACTATCAGCGAACCTGTAAAGCAAGCAATCTTTGCGGCGCAAGCACGAGGAATTCAAGTGGCGATCGCCACAGGTAGAATGTATCGTTCAGCCTTGCGCTTCCACCAAGATATCGGCTCTACGCTACCATTAATGGCCTATCAAGGAGCCTGGATTCAAGACCCAATCACCCAAAAAATTCATCGCCATTGGGTTGTTTCCAGAGAAATCGCCCACCAGTTACTCGACTATTTTGAAAAGCCTGAGTTGCGATCGCTTCTATCTGTTCACTTTTACATCAACGATCAACTATACGTTCGTGAGTTAACCAGAGAAACCAAAATTTATGCAGAACGTTCTGGTATTATTGCAATTCCTGTGGGTGATTTGCGTCAAGCCTTAACGAATGAACCGACAAAAATTCTTGCTTTATCTGATGACACTGACGTAATCGATAAGTTATTAGGAAATTTGCGCCGCCAATACACACCCGCTGAACTTTATATGACAACCTCTGTTGCTACCTTTTTTGAAGCAACTAACGCCTCTGTAAACAAGGGGACTGCTATACGTTACCTAGCCGAAGAATTCCTGGGATTACAGTTAGCCAACGTTATGGCGATTGGCGATAACTTTAATGATGTGGAAATGCTGGAGTATGCCGGACTTGGTGTAGCTATGGGCAACGCACCAGCAGGAGTGCAGGCGATCGCTAAGTGGGTAGCTCCTAGCGTAGAAGAAGATGGGGCAGCAGTAGCTATTGAAAAGTTTTTGCTGTAGTCAGGGCACTTTTTAAAATCTAACCCATATAAATCAGAAAGGACACCGACGACTGGCCGTGTTTCGTCTCGGTGCCCCTGCTGGTTCGCTCCTCACACACCTGCTAATGTATCCGAGGTCGTGCATCGAGTCAATAGCTATATAAAAAGTTTTTATTTTTGCCTAAGCGACATTACCGATTTATAACTCCAAAGGCGCAAAAACCCCCAGATTTTCCTCTAGGACAAATTTTAATACTGACTGAGTAGCCATGAGCAATCCGAGTCTAGCTTGGGCTAGCTCTGGTGACGTAATTTTCACCTCACCCCAAATCCGGCAATTAGACCAAAACTTTTCAAAAGCTTGGCTCAAATTCAGCGCTACTTTTTCCCATTTCACAGAACCGCTAACATCAGGGCACTCTATGTTGTCTACCACTTGTATTAATTCACCAATTAAACGACGCTCATCTGGGTGATTGAGTTGTAGTATTCCGTCGCAATTAAGCCAAGGTAGTGGGTTAGGAGAGATAACATCCCAAAAACCTGGACTAGTATTTGGAACTGGTTCTTTAAGTTTAATCAATCCCTCTCGATGAGCCAGAAGCACTAGCGAACAGCAGCGTGCATGAGCATATTCAACAGCAAACAATGAATTGGGCACTGGGGATTGGGCACCAATTGTCTCCTCTGCTTCGCTGCTCCCCCGGTTACTGAGCGTAGTCGGTGGCGCAGCCTCTGGTAGAGAAGTATGCTCCCCTGCTTTCCCTGAACTCCCGACTACGAGACTTTGTAACCAAGCCGCTAAGGTTGAGTGAGTTAATTCAAAATTTATCCAACCTGGGGGAACTATTTGAATGCTAAAAACGTCCTCACAAATCCCTGATAAATCTGAAGCGATCGCACTAGCAAGCTCCATCGCTTTTCGATTCTGAGATTTTGATAGTCGCAGAGACACACTTGAGGTATAGAGAACTCTCTTGTCATCTCTACCTTTATATAGAGGAATTTTTTCCCCTTTTATGCATATATTTTTTCCATTATAAGTATCAATGCTTAGTGATTTTATTAAATAACTATATAATAGCTGTTTGATTGACGTATATTTGCTAACTGGTATTTTAGAATGCACGTAATATTATTTAAATAGTCATGTAAGATATATTTGTTACATTTCTGTCATCTGCCTTGCGGTATAAATTTAATTTAGATGAAGAAAAATGAGAAGAGGATAAAATTTGATGAATAATCGATGAATAGTAAGTAAACTTTACTACCACCATTGTACAGTAGGAAGTATAACAAAAGAGTAGAGAGTAATTTGCTTTCTATTCTTTGGATTGGCTGGCGCTGTTAGGCGTTAAGCCTGCCTCGTCAACACAAAGACACTCCTTGCACCCTTTTATTTACGTCTTTGTCTTCAGCCGAACGCTCTTTGTTACCTATGCAATCTCCATCCTCCTTTTCTGAGGCATCACGGCCTTTTTTGACTTGGCAACGCATTCTTGACTGGGCTCAAGAACACTATCGCTGCCGCACCTTTAGCAAAGATGAGCGCATTCCAGCCCGGCCTGGATTGCTGTATTTGGTGCAAAGGGGTGCGATCCGTATGGTAGGAACCGCCCAAGTTAGTGCGACTGCCAGTCAGCTAACGTCTCGACGAATCAACAGAACTCCAGAAGAAGCGTTCTTGGGTTTTGTGGGAGCGGGACAGCCATTTGAAATTGTTGCTCAGTCACCATTCACACTCCAGGCTTACGCCCATGTCGATCAAACTGCGGTGCTGTGGATGTACTGGCATGATTTAGACAATTGGCCTCACTTCCGTCGCGAAGTTATGGATGCCTTTAGGTATCAGCACCAGCGTAAGCTGCTGTGGCTGAGTGCCTTGGGACAACGCCGCACAATTGACCGACTCTTAGGATTTCTCACATTGTTAATTGAGGAATATGGAGAGCCAGCAATGAGCGACACTGATCCTGATGTGATTCGCGGTTATTGTCTGCCTTTTCCCCTCACTCATGCCCAAATAGGTAGCGCGATTGGTTCCACTCGTGTCACCGTCACCCGCTTGATGGGTAAGCTGCGTCAACGTGGTTTAATCTTGACTCAAGGGGATAATCTCATTTGCTTGCCAGCAGAATCGATTAATAGAGCTGGTTAAGGTACAGTTCAGAGCGGCGATTTCCGCCACTCTGTCTTGAGTGCGATTCGCTCTTGTCAGCGAATTTTGACAAATCCGGCTTGGGTAATCAGTTGCTGTCCCTGCTCAGTCAGCAGTAAGTTGGCGTAAGCGACACCTGCTTGCTGCTCAGTCTGACCATTCTGTTTGACCACCACAAACAGATTGCGGGTAATCGGGTATTTTCCTGATTGGAATGCCTCAATGTTCAACTTGTTCCGTTTACCAGGACATTCAGACGGGAGGACAGAAGGTTCTTGGTATGGAGCAATGTATTGCCCTTGCGTGCGCCCCAACGGCAAGGACTTAATTGAGCATTGAGGAATCACCTCTGGGGCAGAAGCGTAGTAGATGCTACCAGGACTATCAGCCAATTTTTGCAAGGCTTGGGTGGTTGTGGAGATAAATTCTACATTGGAGCTGAAAGCTTGACCACCCAAGATGTCTTGGACAAAAAGTTCCACAGTACCGCCATCAGTAACGCGGCGGGAATAGGGCTTGATCGGGATATTGGGGCCGCCCACTTGGCTCCAATTATTAATTTTGCCTGTGTAAATTGACTTTAACTGTTCTACTGTTAGCCCTGGAATATTCAGGTTGGGGTTAACTGCAACCGCTAAACCATCAATTGCCACAGGAATTTGTTTCAAACTGAACCCACGCTGCTGGGCACGGCTTAATTCTTGATCTAGAACTGGTCGGGAGGACTGGGCAAAAGCTAGTTGACCGTCTATCAAGGACTGAATTCCAGTACCAGAACCAGGCGATGCATTGCTGGGTTCTACATAGCGCAGCCGTAACTCTGGCCGCGCGGCTTGAATTGCTGGATCAACTCCTAGTCGAATCGGTGCCCAAGATGTACTACCTCCGTAATTGAATAATCCTGTAGGAACATCCTTTACTAAAGTGAAAGTATTGCCACTAGGCTGTTCTGAGACTGTTTGGGGCGTTTTGGTACTACCAGAATTAATTGTATTTAGATCAACACCAGATTTTCTAGTAAACCACCAAAAACCGCCAGCTATTAGCCCGACGGTGATTAGGATGGATAATACAAGAATAGTTGTTTCATTTTTTTGGGACATAGTATAATTACCCGTGCGTCCATTCAATATAAGTGCTTGACTTGACAAGTGCTTGCTACTTGAGATTGTATTTGGAGGACGGGGATTTTGTTAGCAAATCCTAACTTCTGGGTAATTTAAAAGTCAAGGTATAATAAATTTCATTTGGATTATTCGTCTCTGATCTCAAGGTTTGAGTGGTGGTAAGAATAAATTGACAGTAAGATTTTTCCCCATAAAACTCAATTTCCCATCTTGAGAGGTTTTGCAGGTTAAGTATTGGTTAATTTTTAATTTTTTATTGCTGATTAACGCACTGGTTCAAAGTCATAACCAGTGCGAGAGCGAGAACCAGGAACAATTTTTACAAGTTGAACTGGCGCATTGCGATCGCCTGATGCTAAAAACCGAATTGTACCAGAAGCCCCAGTGGCAGAAAAGTCAGATGACAAGAGTGCTTCCTGAAC
This sequence comes from Nostoc sp. DedQUE09, assembly GCF_034530915.1. Classification (NCBI taxonomy): domain Bacteria; kingdom Bacillati; phylum Cyanobacteriota; class Cyanophyceae; order Nostocales; family Nostocaceae; genus Nostoc; species Nostoc sp. DedQUE09. Next base: position 97,843 of record NZ_JAVRCE010000013.1, on the reverse strand, counting down.
TCCAGCTCGCGTAGGATTACGTTCTAATGCCGCAATTAGAGCTACAGTGGCATCATAGCTGAGGGCACTTCGCCAACTCACATCACCGCCCCATAACTGCCGCGATTTCTGGGGAAAATCTGACTTAGGAGCGCCATCAATATGCCAGGGAACTGCCACTACCATCCCCACAGCTTGTTCTCTGCCAATTTCCAAAGTTTTAGCCGTGTAAACATCATCTCCCCCCAACAGAGTTAACCGTTTCTGGTTAATCTGAACTACTTGCAGTGCTTTATCGAGAGTTTCAGTGTTAGCAGCTAACATCAATACTTCTGCACCTTGTTTAGTTGCTTGTTCTAGACTTTTAGCCGCACTAAAATCCGCCTTGGATAAGTCAAATTCGCTGGCTACCTGTCCACCCTCTAGGGAAACAGATGAAACAAACTCCGACTTTAAAGACTGGCTATAGTTACTCTGAGAATTAAAGAAAACCACTGCATTTTTTTTCTGCAAGGTTTTCACCATATAGTTAGCTAAAGTTCTCGCAGCCATAAAATCACTGGGAACTGTCCGAAAAATGTAGCGGCTAAAGTTAGAGATTTTGACAGATGTACTAGTAGGAGATATAGCTACAAGTTGTCCTGAAGTATAAATAGTACCTGCGGCTAAGGTAGAATCGCTAGTATTCGGCCCAACTACACCTAATACTTCTGAATTACTGACTAGGTTAGAAGCGATTTGCTTGGCTATTTCTGGATTGTCATCGTCATTAGCTATCCCTACCCTTAACGGTACTCCCTTGATTCCTCCTGAGGTATTGACTTGATTTTGAGCTTGGGCTATTCCACGTAAAATTTCTAAAGCAGCATTGGGGTCAGTGCCGAATGGTACAGAAGCCACGATGGTATAGCTCTTGGAAGAACCGATGCGGGCATTGTTAAGAAAAATTAATGCTTCTGGATCGTTTCGGTTGAGTTTTAGAGCAGATGTGAAATTGGCGATCGCTTTATCATAACTTTTAGCTGCGATCGCCTGTACTCCTTCTTTTTTTACTGAAGAAATATCACCTGGAGTAAAAGATTTTTCTCCAAAACTAATACGGTCTTGTAAGGATGGATTGTTGCCTAGTTGTTGATTTGGAATAATGTTATTACCAATTTTGGTCCCATTGTTACTAAACCACCAAAACCCACCGCCAACTATGGCAGCTGTTAGCAGCAGAGCCAAAGCTAAAATTGTGGTTTCATTTTTTTGTGACATGAAAAAATTTAAAGTATCAGAGATAATAATTTATAAATAAGTCTAAATATAGCTGTCAGTGAAATAGCTACTAAGGCTGATGCAATTGATAAAATTACTACGTTCACGATACCAAGACTACCCTGTAGAAAGGGGAGAAAAAAAATAATCGCAAAAGTAATTGCCGGAATAATTAATAAATCAAACTTCTCAATCCACCGCCTCGTTTGGGCAAATATCAGTATTCCTAAAATCACACACGCAACACTTAAAGTAAGTATTGGTTCTTTTACAAGACTGAAGAGAGCGATCGCGATCAATGCACCCTCAAATCCACTAAATGCCGCCCCACCCAATAATTCCAATGTCGAAAATGCTGGCTGAGTTGGTGGACGACGGGGAACGACGGGATTAGAACCTTTTGCCGGTTGTGGCGGAAGTGTTACAGAGGGCGAATTAATTTGTGTAGGGGCTTGAACCGCCTGTGAGTTAAGTGCATCTATAACCTCTTGGGCTGACTGGAAGCGCTGATTAGCAGCAGGTAGCAGCATTTTGTCTAATATGTCAGCAAGGCGAGGGCTGACAGTCACTTGGGTTCGCCATTTCCACTGGTTGCTATAAGCATCAAATAGTTTAACTGCTTCCTGATTTGTCAACAAGGTAATAAGAGTTACAGCTAAGGCGTATAAATCTGTAGATGGAAATACTTGACCCCCAGCCATCTGCTCAGGCGGTGCAAATCCCATCGAATAAATTCCTGTGGAAGAAGCAGCAGAACCCAGTGCAACATTTGTTACTTGTTTAACTGCGCCAAAATCTAGTAAAAAAAGTCTACCATCGCGACGGCGCATGATGTTAGAGGGTTTAATATCTCTGTGGATAATGCCTCTATGATGGACAAACTTTAGTACTTTCAGAATTTCTTGCAGCACCTCCAACACTTGCTGTTCAGAAAATTTGCCTTGTTGAACTAATTCTTCTTCTAAGTTTTGCCCATCAATATATTCTTGTACTAAGTAAAAAAATTGGTCTTGCTGTCCTGGTTGCAAACTATTAACTATCACTGGAAAGAAGGCAAATAAGTCAGGTATTTGCTCGTGATCGTTACCAAGTTGTGCTAAAACTTCTGCCTCTCTCTCAAACATCAACTGTGCTTGTTGCAGTTGATTTAAAGTTAAATTTCCCGATGGTTGAAACTGCTTCACTACGCATTGACGCATTCCCGGTATTCGGCGATCGCGTGCCAAAAATGCTGCTCCAAACCCGCCCCTTCCCAGCAGTTTCGTTGGCACGTATCGACCATCTAGCATCAGTGGCATACCACAGGTAGTGCAATACTTTTGCTGGGTTGTTTTCAGTGTCGTAATATCATCTAAATCGGCAAAATAGTTTTGTGGGCGTGGACAACGTGGACGAGTGCAGTAAACTTCCATTTTCGTGATTAGTCAAAATAATTCGCAATTGATAATACTCGCCTTCTCTAGGAGACGCTACGCGAATGGCAAGAAGCAAGCTACGTAATTCGTAATTAGTTCAGGTTACAGAGAAACTAAATTTGTTAATCAGGAACACGAAATTTTTTTCCTGATATCAAACCTTTGGCTTGCCTACAGCACTCTGCACAAACGCAATGGGTTAATAATTACGAATTAAGTTAGCGACAGAGGAGCGTCATTACGAATTATTTGGTCATTTACAAAAACAAAGGACAAATGACAAGGGACTAATAACCTGATTTTAGTCTTCGCCAGATAAGGTGGGTGTTGCTACCTCCAATGTAGTTAACACTAAACTTTTTTGTGTTAATTTTAACACATCTTGATTCCATCCTGGGTTGGCAAACTGGGGCAGAATTTCTTGGCTAAAGGCTTCTGCGGCCTTGGATCTGTAGCGATTGGGATTACAAATCAGCCACAGCGTCCGTTTGACGACAACACCTTCAATGGGAGTACGGTGCAAAACGCCCATTTGTAACTCTTTAGCGATCGCACTAGTTGAAACAAAGGCAGCCCCTAAACCGGATTGCACAGCATTTTTAATCGCTTCAATGGAATTCAATTCCATTTCAACTTTAAAACGTCTGGTATCGATTTCACAGCGTGCTAGCACCTGGTCAATGACTTTGCGGATAGTCGATTGGGAATCTAGGGCAATGAATTGTAATTTATACAGGTCGTCTTTCTGGATTTTTTCAAGTTTGGTGAAAGGATGAAAGACAGGTAAAATCAGCGCTAGCTCGTCCTCAGCGTAAGGAATCACTTCTAAAGATTCTGACAGTTCACCAGGAATTTCACCGCCGATAATTGCCAGATCAACTTGTCCGTTAGCGACACTCCAAGCAGTCCGCCGGGTAGAATGGACGTGTAATTGCACTGCCACATCTGGATATTTTTGTCGGAACATACCGATCATCCTGGGCAAAAGATAAGTGCCGGTGGTTTGAGAAGCACCGACAATCAAAGTACCACCTTGGAGATTTTGTAAATCCTCGATGGCGCGGCAGGTTTCCTGACAGAGGCTGAGGATTTTTTCACCGTAGTTTAAGAGTAGATGCCCGGCTTCGGTTAATTGGGCGCGTCGTCCTCCACGATCGAATAAGGGGACATCAAGTTGCCGTTCGAGATTTTGGACTTGTAAACTAACGGCAGGCTGGGAAACGTAAAGACTATCAGCGGCACGCTTGAAGCTTCCTTCTTGAGCGATCGCTTTCAGGATACGTAACTGATCTAAAGTGAAAGGAAGGTCAGACATAAGGCTCAACCCACAAACTTTTAAAGGAGCAGATGCACGTAATAAATCCGGTTTGGCAACAATTAGCCGGACATGATTTGTTGCATATTAAACTTGAAGACTTGACTCGAAAAAGACAGTAGCACAACATCTTGACTAAAGTCCCCTTTTGAATACTTTGTGGTATTGGTTGTACTGAATTCAGTTTTCTTTAAATTACTTCACCTGTGTATATGCTGCTGATTTCTTGGTTGACACCCAGTCATTTTGTCATACTGGGGTTACAAATAGTTTTTGCGATCGCTCACAGTGGAGGCGCTGCTTTACGCCCTTGGGCAGAAAAATACATTGGCCCAAGGTTTTATCGCATTCTTTTTGCGTTAGTCAGCCTACCGTTGGCTGTGATATTAATTATTTACTTTTTTGGGCACCGCTATGATGGTTTGCAAATTTGGCAGGTACAAGGAGTGCCAGGAGTGCGAGAATTTGTTTGGCTGCTGTCAGCAATCTCGTTTTTGTTTTTATATCCTGCTACCTTCAATCTACTAGAAATTGCTGCTATTCAAAAGCCCCAAGTTCATCTCTACGAAACAGGAATTATTCGGATTACCCGTCATCCCCAGATGGTAGGACAAATAATTTGGTGTGTTGCCCATACTCTCTGGCTGGGTACTACCTTTACCCTTGTGACTTCCATTGGCTTGATATTGCATCACTTGTTTGGGGTTTGGCATGGGGATCGCCGTTTGAGCGATCGTTATGGAGAAGCTTTTGAAATTGCCAAACAGCGGACTTCAATTATTCCCTTTAAAGCAATTATTGACGGGCGTCAATCTCTCAAATGGCAGGAATTTCTCCGACCTGCCTATTTGGGAGTTGCCATTTTTATAGCTTTGCTTTGGTGGTCGCACCCTCTGTTACTGGAAGCAACTAGTAGTATAGGATGGTAACTTTAGACGATCCCCAGTGTCAGAAGAAAATCCGAAATAGATGGAAATTTAAGCTTATCAATTGCCCCAAATCAATGTAGGATAAATTCAAACATCTATTCAGTGGAGGGTGCGTTCAGTCAGCTTGAGATTTTATATTGGTAGTCGTTGGTCAGCTGCCTTTCCTTGAAAGAAAGTGGCAGATTCAGTCAAATCCCCAGGCAGCCACGGCAATCAGGAGTTTAACATCCAAAAAAAGCCAACGCGACTTCTAAGGTAGCTTTTCTGTCAGAGAGACATTAACGCGCTCAATTTTTGCCAATAATTCTGTGTTCTAAATATTTGTGTCTTGAATGCATCTATCGGCAGTTACTGACTTGCCAATCCTCCACTGAAGCAGTAGCTGAGTTCTGAGTCCTGAGTAAAAGCAAGCAACTTAGTATTCATTGCTTGGCAATTAGTCCCAATCCCCGCTTTACTCTAAAAGAAAAATAAACGAGTTCCTCATTCAATCCGCTAACTTTAGTTATGGACTTCTACTCAGCAAACAGAACTCAGAACTCAGCACTACTAAATTCGGTACTGATAGCTAGTTTGATATAAAAACCTTATAATCCAAGAGGCGTCATGGTGTTGTCGGTTAGTGAGCGGACATTTACTCAAGAAGTTTTAGAATCTCCTATTCCTGTTTTAGTTAACTTTGAAGCACCTTGGTGTGGCTTGTGTAGAGTTATCCACCCACTGTTATTGCAATTTCAGTCCCAGTGCGGGGATGAAATTAAATTAGTCGGGGTTAACGCAGATCAAAATTTTAAATTGTCTACTACCTATAGGCTAAAATCACTACCCACTTTACTATTGATTGAAAATGGCACTATTCGCCATCGCTTGGAATGCTTTCGCGGCAGAGAAGATTTACGTCTAGCTTTAGAAGAGATTAAAGCCAGCTACAGCAATTACCCCAAAATCTACAAAAGTTCAAAAACAGTCGACTTAGAATGCCGATCGGCCTGATGGATATTGGGTATGGGACATGGGGCATTGGGGAGGCAGTGCGATCTTCTCCCAAAGGGAGAGGCTAGCGCCAAGGGGTCTTCCCAAGTGGAGCAACTGCCGTCATCGGGCATTGGGCATTGGACTAATGACCAATGACTAATGACCAATGACTAATGACCAAATCTAAAACCATGCTTAATACCCCACCCAATCAGTCTTGGGTGGGTTATTTTATCCTAAAGGGTGTAGTCACAATTATTAACAGTTTCGACACGCTAATCATGAATTCTAAAAGTAGGCGTCAGTGATGGAAGTAATCTATCAGTATGCCTGGCTGATTCCGGTGTTCCCTCTTCTTGGGGCAATGCTGGTCGGTCTAGGGTTAATCTCGTTGAATCAGGTGACAAACCGCCTCCGCCAGCTTAATGCTGTGGTGATTATCTCCATGATGGCAGCAGCTATGGCGCTGTCGTTTGCCTTGCTCTGGAGTCAAATTCAAGGACATCCGTCTTATATTCGCACCTTTGAGTGGGCGGCGGCAGGTAATTTTCACCTGAGCATGGGCTACACTATTGACCACCTGACAGCCCTAATGCTGGTGATTGTCACAACGGTAGCCTGCTTAGTCATGGTTTACACCGATGGCTACATGGCTCACGATCCCAGTTATGTGCGGTTTTACGCCTATCTGAGTTTGTTTGGCTCTTCAATGTTAGGTCTGGTGGTCAGCCCCAACCTAGTACAGATTTATATATTCTGGGAACTCGTCGGGATGTGTTCCTACTTGCTGGTCGGTTTTTGGTACGATCGCAAGTCAGCAGCAGATGCCGCTCAAAAAGCGTTTGTAACCAACCGGGTGGGCGACTTTGGTCTATTACTCGGCATTTTGGGGCTGTTCTGGGCAACAGGAAGCTTTGATTTTAATATCATGGGCGATCGCCTCGCCCAACTTGTCGAATCAGGTTCTATCAGCAATTTTCTCGCTGTCCTGTTTGCGATTTTAGTTTTCTTAGGCCCAGTTGCAAAATCAGCCCAATTCCCCCTCCACGTCTGGCTACCAGATGCGATGGAAGGCCCCACCCCCATTTCTGCCTTGATTCACGCGGCAACAATGGTAGCGGCTGGTGTTTTCCTGATTGCCCGGATGTATCCAGTATTTGAAGACGTTCCAGCCGCAATGAATGTCATTGCCTTTACTGGGGCGTTTACGGCGTTTTTGGGGGCAACCATTGCTATTACCCAAAACGACATCAAAAAGGGTTTGGCTTACTCCACCATTTCCCAACTTGGTTATATGGTGATGGCAATGGGAATAGGTTCCTACAGTGCTGGACTATTCCACCTGATGACCCACGCCTATTTCAAGGCGATGCTGTTCTTGGGTTCAGGTTCAGTAATTCACGGTATGGAAGGTGTCGTTGGACACGACCCCGCCTTAGCGCAAGATATGCGCTTGATGGGTGGACTGCGAAAGTATATGCCCGTCACGGCAACTACCTTTTTAATTGGTTGCTTGGCAATTTCTGGTATTCCACCCTTTGCTGGTTTCTGGTCAAAAGATGAAATTTTGGGGAAGGCTTTTGAAGCTAACCCACTCTTATGGTTTATCGGCTGGCTAACTGCCGGGATTACGGCTTTCTATATGTTTAGAATGTATTTCTCGACATTTGAAGGCAAATTCCGGGGTACTGACGAGAAAATCAAGGAAAAACTTAAAAAAGCTGCGGCGACAATTGTCCTGGAATTAGAGTCAGAAGAACCAGTCCCGAATTTTGGGCCTGGGGCAATGAAAAAAGGAGAATTGGCGGCAACTAGTCAGCATCATGATTCCCATGACTCCCACGGGCATCACAGCGACTCTCCCCACGAATCGCCGTGGACAATGACGCTACCGTTGGCACTGTTGGCTGTGCCTTCGATTTTGATTGGTTTGGTGGGAACTCCCTACGCCAATTATTTTGAAGAGTTTATCTTTCCTCCTAGCGAAACTCTCTCCGAAGTTATAGAAAAGTCTGCCGAGTTCAATCCGACGGAATTCTACATCATGGCGGGTGCCTCAGTCGGAATTTCTTTGATTGCGATTACCCTGGCTTCGCTGATGTATTTGAGCCGTAAAATTGACCCAGCTGCGATCGCTGCTAAAATCCAACCACTTTACGAGTTATCCCTCAACAAGTGGTACTTTGATGACATTTACCATCGGGTTTTTGTCCTCGGCTTGCGTCGCGTAGCTAGACAAGTTATGGAAGTTGACTTCCGCGTTGTCGATGGTGCTGTTAACCTTACAGGCTTTTTCACCCTTGTGAGTGGTGAAGGTCTGAAGTACCTAGAAAACGGTCGCGCTCAATTCTATGCCTTGATTGTGTTTGGGGCGGTTTTGGGTTTAGTGATTGTCTTTGGTGTTACCTAATTTTCATAGGGGTGGGCGATGGTCCGCCCCTAAATTTTCTAAGAGTCTAAATTAGACTCCTTTTTTTTGGCTGATAGTTTAGTAATTTAATATACAGTCTCCTAGAGGACTCAAAAAGCTCTTAGTTCAGAAAAAGGTAGCGAATAGGCAAATGATTTTCTCGTCTGTCTCAGAGGTTATGTTAGACCGGAGAGTTTGATTATATCGATATCAACGCTAAGAGTAAAACATTACGATTTCGATTAAAAAACTCACAAGCTTGCCCAATTCACTTGAACTGGTTTGCACTGTCGTTTCCATGTCACCAGTACTCAATATCTGTGCAACAGGCTTTCCCGTATTGCGCTGCCAAACTTCTCCCCACTGACCATCATTACAATCAGCGTCACCTTCATTGACAACCATTCGTAATTTCATTGTCAATTTATCTGAAGTAATAATATCAAAATCTACCCAGTAATACTGTCCAATATTATCGAAATACTTTGATGGATGCTCTCTATAACGCCTAGTAGAATTTCTAGCATTTTCTCTATGATGAGCGGGTATGTTTGGACATTCTAAGTATTTTGCCGTACTACATTTTCCTAGAATTGAAACTGATCGAATTGAAAGAAGCATTTCATCGAATGTATCTGTGCAAGTGAATGCCTCTCTTAGTTCGGCGAGCGATTCTCCCTCTAGTGGATTTTTATTTTTAACAGGCGACAACTTATTAATGCAAGTAGGCCATTTAACTTGCCTATCTTCTTTACTATACAGAATCCACTTCTTCGTCATAGCAATTGCTTTAGCTCTCAAAATCCATGATATCTGAAAGTATCGAAGAAGAGCTAAAGATTCATTGACAAAGTGTAAAAGTTTTATAAAAAGCAGAATTAGCTGTTAATAATGGAGCAGAATTGGAGATTATTAGATATACAGTTTAGTGTTCTTATTTGTGTTTCTGCTTTAGCGATGGGTTATTCAAATATGGAATTTTATTATAAGTTGTAAATCAAATAGCGATCATGTTATGAAAAAAAGCTTTCATAATCGTCATGGCTACCTATCCAGAACCATGTAACTGTGTCACCCTCCAAAACCCCAATTGCTCGATAATTGCGAGTTATTCTGACAGACCAAATATTCTCCTCGTTATTTATACATTTAAAATGCAAAGACGGATGAAAAGGATTTTCTCTCCATAACTGATAAGCTTTTCTCGCACTCTGTCTAACTTGCTTTTCAAGAGACTGATATTTATCCCAAAACGAAGGAAGAGTTGCAGACTTCACAAATTTTCATAGTTCATTGGTTTTGCAAGTCCTTCTGCAATCTCTCTTTTAGCGGATTGGGCAGATGTAATCAGTTGTTGTTGAGTTTTATTAAATGATTTATTCCATTTCAATTCATCTTGCAAATCTTCTAGGTACTCTCGAAGATGTTCTGCAACTCTTTCTTGCACATCTTCAGATAAAGATTCCATCATCTTAATTACAGTAGCGATCGCTGGAGATGACATAATCGAATTTCCTTTATCAACTTTCCCTGTCTATTTTACTAAAAAAACTCAATCAAATCGTTTACTGTAGTCCCAAAGCTCTGAAACTGGGAAAGTTTGTCTTGCTGCTGCTTGTCGCAGGGACTCTTGCAAATCGGCTAATATTTGTGCTTTTGGCTCTTGTTCATCAATCCAAGCTAAACCACTGGCGTTATCAGAATTTATGGAACTTATAAGCTGTTGCCAAAGTTCTATAGGGACGAGTACATCTGTTGTTTCTCCATTTACGTTAGTGAGATAACGAATTTGACTTTTAATTTGTGCCATTATCATTATGGTTATTTCTCCTTTGATGCTTTTTTGTACCAAATCGCTTTTTTCAACAACCACCAAACAGCATCGTGTATTTTTAGCGATGGGTTGGGCTACGCGTAGACGCAAAGCGGCTTGTCGTAGACATCGCACCCCTAAACTATAATTTTACCAACTTTTTTAGGGTAAATTTTTGACTTGACTGGGAGTATCACAACAGACATCCCGCACCCGCAACTGTCAAAAAAGACTCCCAAGAGAACAAATAGGGGATTGCTAATTTAATTAAATCAACCTAACGAGGAAGACGAAATCCTCAAAAAGCTGTTACTTAATAACTAGTGACTTTTTGCCAAACATGATTTTGATAGCAGACGAATTGTGATGAATACAGCTAATTTTCCGTGGCTGACGACGATTATTCTGTTGCCGATAGCCGCTTCACTACTGATTCCCATCATCCCGGATAAAGAAGGCAAAACAGTGCGCTGGTACTCCCTCATCGTGGGGCTGATAGATTTTGCACTAATTGTTTATGCTTTTTATACTGGGTATGATTTCTCCAATCCAGATTTGCAGTTGGTCGAGAGTTACCCCTGGGTACCCCAACTAGATTTGAATTGGTCAGTAGGGGCAGATGGCTTATCCATGCCCCTAATTATTTTGACTGGATTCATTACCACGCTGGCGATTTTAGCAGCTTGGCCTGTCACCTTCAAGCCGAAGCTATTTTACTTCTTGATGTTGGCGATGTATGGCGGTCAGATTGCCGTGTTCGCCGTCCAGGATATGCTGTTATTTTTCCTGGTGTGGGAACTGGAACTAGTACCGATATACTTTCTGCTGTCGATTTGGGGGGGCAAAAGACGGCAGTATGCAGCGACTAAATTTATTTTATACACCGCTGGCGGTTCGCTGTTTATTTTGCTGTCTGCCCTGACAATGGGATTTTACGGCGATACGGTGACGTTTGACATGCGATCGCTCGCCTTAAAAGACTTCGCCCTCAATTTCCAACTTGCCGTCTATGCTGGCTTCCTGATTGCCTACGCTGTCAAGTTGCCGATTATTCCCTTGCACACCTGGCTACCTGATGCCCACGGTGAAGCAACAGCGCCCGTACACATGTTATTGGCAGGTATTCTTTTGAAAATGGGCGGTTATGCCTTAATTCGGATGAATGCCCAAATGCTCCCCGATGCCCACGCTCTTTTTGCACCAGTGTTGGTGGTTTTGGGGGTAGTTAACATCATCTACGCTGCCTTAACATCCTTTGCCCAGCGAAACCTGAAGCGAAAAATTGCCTATTCCTCAATTTCTCACATGGGCTTTGTGATGATTGGTATTGCCTCCTTCACTGATTTGGGATTAAGTGGGGCAGTGTTGCAAATGGTTTCCCACGGCTTAATTGGGGCGAGTTTGTTCTTCCTGGTTGGCGCAACTTACGATCGCACCCACACCCTGATGTTGGATGAAATGGGTGGTGTCGGTCAGAGAATGCCGAAGATTTTCGCCATGTTCACCACCTGTTCAATGGCTTCTTTGGCATTGCCAGGGATGAGCGGCTTCGTGGCAGAAATAATGGTTTTTGTCGGCTTTGCTACTAGCGATGCTTATAGCTCTACCTTTAAAGTCATTGTGGTGTTCTTGATGGCAGTGGGAGTAATTTTAACTCCGATTTATCTGCTGTCGATGTTGCGAGAAATTTTCTACGGTAAAGAGAACGAGGAATTAGTTTCTCACCAAGCTTTGATAGATGCCGAACCCCGTGAAGTTTTTATCATTGCCGGTTTGTTAATTCCAATTATTGGTATTGGTTTGTATCCGAAATTGCTGACTCAAATGTATGACGCGACAACTGTACAATTGACAGCAAGATTGCGTGATTCCGTGCCGACATTAGCACAGCAAAAAGACGACGTACTAAAGGTTTCTTTGAGTGCACCGAAAATTGGTAATTAAGTTGCGATCGCTAGTTTAGTTTAAATATTGATGACTTTCAGGGCGGGTTTTGTACCTGCCCTTTTTTGCTATTGTCAGTTAGAGATTCTAGTAATCAATATCAAAAAACCATGAATTTAATGTAAAATTTTGCAATCACAAGTCTGTGAATACTGAGAAAGATTCACAGGCGATGTTTAGGACGGGCTACGTTTATACTAAAAATGGTTCTTTATTCTTGCCCTGCGATCGCACATCACACATCAATAGATTACCTACAATCTATCTAGAATCAAATTTGGCAAAACCGCTCATGTTAAACTACAATCCACTGCATTGTTTGCCATCTTCCGAAGAACTACCCGACTCAGATGATACTGCTGTGGATAATGAACTCCAAAATTTAATTCCCGGCTTGCTGAAAACGACGCTGGCTTTGGTATGGTGCGATCGTTGGGATTGGTTCTTTGGTGTTGATATGGGTATTTATTATCACCCAGACAAACCAGCCATCGTCCCTGATGGGTTTCTCAGCTTAGGAGTTAAACGCTTCATTGATGAGGATTTACGCCTAAGTTATGTGTTGTGGGAAGAAAAGAAGCAGCCAATTTTAGCACTAGAAGTTGTTTCCCAAATATATCGAGAAGAATATAGCACCAAGAAAGAATTCTATGCCAAAGAATTAGGAATTTTGTACTACGTTGTATATAGTCCGCTTCGGCGTAGAAAGACACCTTTGGAGGTGTATCACTTAGTTGATGGGGAATATATCTTAATGTCAGGAAATCCTGTTTGGCTGCCAGAAATTGGTTTAGGAATTGGGCGAGAACGGGGAATTTATCAAGGTATAGTGCGGGAGTGGCTGTACTGGTATGATGAAGAAGGGCAAAAATTGCTGACACCAGAAGAACGCATTAGAGAAGCCGAAGAACGCACAGCTTTTGAAGAACAACGGCGGGTGGAAGCAGAACAAAAGGTGAAAATGTTAATTGAAAGGTTGAATGCGCTTGGTGTCGATCCAGAAACTTTGTTATAGATTCACCAGATTTTGTGATTTTCGCTGCCTTTATGTTAATTAGCTTCCTGGCTAGGGAATTATATCTATAAAGTAACTCATTGCTTGACAGTACAAATCGTAAAAGCTGGTTGCCTCAATAAATATATTTACTAAAACCTGTATCAAAAATATGGAAGTTAAATTAGGATTTGGAGCAGTCCCAAGACCTCAATATGTTTTTGTCAAAAAAGACAATGATCACTGCTGGTATATGCTATCTGACGATAAAAAACAAATCCCAATTTATGACAGAGCATTGACTGGGGTAATAACAGGAATAGAAGTTGATAAAAAAGTTGAAAATACATTTGGCCCAGATGAAAAAATAAATTTGCATATTTTAGCAGACAAACCTTATATTGTCCAATCAGGAAATGATACTTACTTTTCTAAAAGTTTATTGTTATCTTTAGACGCCCTTACTTCTGAAGAACTACGTAATCCATTTACTATCACCGTTAGTCCAGGAAACAGTAATGTAGTTTTTTGCAATATTTATGATCCAGTTACTTATCGCTCTGTAGGTGTTAGTTGGGATGGACATAATGAAATTGATTGGCAAGCTCTAGGGCAAAGAGTCAGTTTAAAAATTAATAGAATTCAAAATTTAAATCAAGAGCCAATACAAATATCTGCTAATACAACGGCATCAGAAATTAATGCAGTTTTGATAGCTCAAAGTGACACATATTTAGCCCAGTTAAATTGGACTCCAGAGCAGGGAAGGGATTATTTGCAGCAGAGATATGGCAAGCGATCGCGCCTGCAACTCACTGACACAGAAATTCTGGATTTCATTGATTATCTGAAGCTACAACTAACCCAAAACTGTCCAACTTAAGTGCTGTTGGGTTAGTATGCGATAACTGCGATCGCCCTGTTGCTACACTGAGATGCTAGGCTGGGATAATTGCGATCGCAGAATTAGAGTTAAATAAAAGTACCCGATATTAAAATACTTGCATAAACTCAAGGGTTGATTTGTTGACTCGCATTACTCAAACTCCTGGTCAGTGTGGTGGTCGTCCTTGTATTCGAGGCATGAGGATTCGTGTGAGTGATATTTTAGAAATGCTGGCTGAGAATGTCAGTGTTTCTGAGATTTTAGAGGATTTTCCCGATCTTGATCTCGAACATATCCAAGCCTGTCTATTGCTTTAATTTTCATCGCCAATCATCTCTACAAGATTGCGAATAATATTCTAGTGTCTGGCTGAGTGCGATCGCTTGTCCATTGTATTGAGGTGTTAGCCTCCCTGCGATCACACTCAACACGAAAAGGATTGACAACTGCATTCATTACAGTATCAAATTTATACCTTCTGAATGTTTATTAGTTGGTATCTCCGGGAAATATAAGTATAAGGTGATGCTTCGCTTTTATATTTAACCCGTAGACGAGTACTCACCAAATACTAATCACAATCAGGAGTATTTCATGATTCCACTGATTTTGGGTGCTATTGCTTTAGGAACCGCTGCTTTCGGAGCAGTAAAAGGTGCTGAAGGTGTTGGCAATATGAATGAGGCAAAAGAAATTGGTAAACGTGCTCAAAAGCGTCATTCAGATGCAGTCAGTCAGTTGAAAGCAGACTGGGAGACGACTAACGAGCTTGCAGAAGAGTATGGTCAACTTCAGCTTGATGTGATGATGAGTACAATTGGGCGCTTTGTTGAGTTTATCGAACGAAATATCGGTAAAGCAAAACAAAGTGAGAAGGAGTTTTTAGAAGGGTTGGAAGGAATTTCAGTTCAGCAGATCAAGGAGTACAAAGCTGCCGCAGTAGAAGCTGAACAGTTTTTCAAAGGTGGCACTAAGGCAATTGGGGCAGCAGCAGCAGGATACGGTGGTGCAATGAGTCTTGCTACCTCTGTAGGAGTAGCAAGTACCGGAACACTTATAGGAGGACTTAGTGGTGCAGCAGCTTGGAATGCAACTCTAGCATGGCTGGGCGGTGGCTCATTAGCTGCCGGTGGCGGAGGCATGGCTCTTGGTTCTCTTGTGTTAGGTGGTATCACCGTTGGCCCTGCTGTCCTTATTGGAGGCTTTGTGCTTGCTGGTGAAGGCGAAAAAGCATTGACAAAAGCATGGGAGTACAACGCTGAAGTCAACACTGCGATCACTAAAATTGAAGCAGCAAAAGATTTTATGCAACAAGTAAGACGGCGGATTAATGAGTTACACAGTGTATTTGAATATCTAAATAAATCTGCTATTTTAGGTCTTCAAGAACTTGAATCTTTACCATCATTCGACAAAAACAGGGACGCTAGTAAGTTTCAAAAAGTCGCACTTTTTGTTAAGGCACTTGCAGAAATCATGAAAACTCCTGTTTTAGATAGTGAAGGGCAGTTGAATCCTGTTACTGCGACTATACAAGCCAAGTATCGTACTTTGTGAGGTAATTAGGAATGTCGGCTAAAAAAGTTACCACAGTAGTCAAGGAATTTAGCAATCCTGCTGAATGCTTACAGCAAATGGTTTCAGCCTATACTCAGTATAAAATAATTGCTGAACAAGAACAGACAAAAAGACGAGAAATCGACGCTTGGGAAAAAGAAACAATTACCAAGATTAATGCCCAGCGAGATTTGCTGATGGCATATCTAGATCATTCTTTTGATGAACGTGCAGAAAACTTTCGCGCCTTATTTGTTATCGTTGATAATGCGATCGCATCCGGCAATAATGAACAGCTAGCCCTTACCTTAAACTCAATCACAGAAATAGCTAAATCAAGCCCTTTCAAAGACCTTGCTAACTTAACTTCTGTTCGCGCCGCCCTAGATGATCCAAATCACGAATGGAAATTTTAATTTTATAACAGTGCGATCGCTCTGCCACAAATTTCTAAAAAAGCCTGACAACGCAGGCTTTTTTCATATAGTGTGAGGCTTAAAGGCTTATTATTTCATCGCGATCGCCACTACCTACACAGTTACAAATAAAGTTATCAAATATTATCGCTTGCTTCCGGTAGCCAGTTTTCATCTAACACTAACTCTAAAGAATATGGGCACTCTTCTGGAAACACGGATACAACTATCCCCGTTTGCTTGGCTGCTTGACGACGTGCCCTTTGATAGCTTTCCTCAAGTTGCTCTGTAGGATAGCTTTTAAGACTAGGACTATCTTCTATCGCTAACTCAATTTGGGTACGAGAATCGGTGATAGAATCGAGCCAACTATCTGAGCGGCGCTGGGGTTGATATTGCCACTTCAGCAGATGCAAAAGTAAGCGAGTTAGTTGACTGGCAATACTCCGCCGTTCACTTTTGCCCAAGCCTTCAACCTCTTCAATCAGATGTTCTACATCAACCTCATGCCAGTGATGCGATCGCAATAGTTGGGCTGTCTGCTCAATCCACAAATTAAAATCTGCTTTATAAGTTGCGCTCATAGCCTTTATCGATCAGATGTACAGCTTAGGCAAGCCAAAATATCCTCTTGTGTCAAATAAGGAAAGTCATCAAGCACTTCCTCGTAGGTCATCCCAGAGGCAAGATAAGATAAAACATCGTATACAGTAATTCGCATTCCTCGAATACAAGGCTTACCACCTCGTTTTCCTGGTTCGATTGCAATAATGTTTTGATACTGCACTAAGCTTCAAACCTCAAAAATCTTCATCGTCAACAAAAAATTCCGCATCGTCTTCTAATCGAGAATTACTCTGCCTAATACCAGCAAGTCCCCAGAGAGGTTGTAGCAGTGCCATGCCAATTAACCCGACAACGGCACTAAAAGCTAGTACTAAACCCATTGGTATCTGAATCGATTGGAATGTTAAGAATTTTAACGATACGGGTGTGGCATTTTGGACTGAAATAATTGCGATCGCGATTATCCAAACTGCTACAACTAGAGATGTCAAAAAAGGAGCGATTTTCATACTTTGATCGAAATGAGGAGTTAGGAGTTATATTTTGCTCAAAATTAGAAATGAGGAGTTAAGAATTGTTAATTTACAACTCTTAACTCCTAATTCATAACTTTTAACTTTTAATTCCTAACTCAGACAAATTAAACTGCTACTGCCTCTAGTTTAGCAATGGCACTCTCTAACTCTTGGGCGATTTGGGTGAGTTTTTCGGGAGTGTTGGTTTCTAGGTAGACGCGCACCAGGGGTTCTGTACCGGAAGGACGCAATAAAACCCAGCTACCTTCTTCTAAATACAGCTTAATACCGTCTTTACGCCCCACTTCCTTGACTTTAATTCCTGCTACCTCTGTAGGTGGATTTTTGGTAAAGGAGTCGATGACGGCGGTTTTATGCGCTTCTGTGAGGTGCAAGTCTAAGCGGTTGTTGTAAAGTGGGCCATCAGCTTCAGCGATCGCTTCTTTAACAAGTTGACTTAGCGGTTTGCCTTCATAGGCGATCGCTTCTGCCACCAGCATATCGGCTAATACCCCGTCTTTTTCGGGAATATGCCCAATAATACTCAAACCACCTGATTCCTCTCCACCGATTAATACGGCAGTTTCCCGCATTTTTTCGCCGATGTATTTAAAACCAACTGCTGTTTCGTAAATTTGCAGCCCATTTTTAGCAGCGAAATTATCCAGCAGGTGGGTTGTAGCCACAGTACGGACTATAGCGCCGGTTTTACCTTTGTTTTTGATTAAATGACGTGCTAGGAGTAGCAGCACAGTATTCGGAGTGAGGACGTTTCCTTGTTCATCAACGATACCAAAGCGATCGCTATCTCCATCCGTTGCCAAACCTAAATCAGCTTGATCGCGAACTACTGCTTCCACTAACTCAACTAACTGTTCTCCTTTGGGTTCTGGCATTCCACCCCCAAATAAAACATCTCTCCAATCGTGGAAACTTTCTAATTGAACGCCACTATGTTGCAAAACTTCATCTAAATAGCCGCGAGAGGTAGAATACAAAGCATCGTACTTTACCTTTAAATTAGCGCTTCTGATCTTTTCTACATCAAGTAGAGTGTAGATAAATTTCAGGTACTCTGGTTTCGGATCGAAAATTGAAATTGAACCTGATGGGTTGCTCCCAGGCAACTCATCCGATGCACCTTCTATATTTGCCACAATAGTATCAGTAATCTCTGGAGTGGCAGGCCCAGCATAATCGGGTATATATTTAATTCCACAGTAGGGTGCTGGATTATGGCTAGCAGTAAACATTAACGCCCCAGCGGAATTTAGGTGACGGGCATTGTAGGCAATTACTGGTGTAGGGCAATCCCGATCGGTAATTTTTACAGTCCAACCCAAATCTGCTAATACTTGGGCCGCTGTTTGGGCAAACTGGTCAGCTAAAAAGCGAGTATCGTAGGCAATAAGTACTGGTCTATCTTTTGTGTAGGCTGTTTCTAAGTAAGTGGCGATTGCCCTTGTTACTTTTCTTACATTGGGGAAAGTAAAGTCATCGGCAATAATCCCTCGCCATCCATCGGTACCAAATTTTATCTTGCTAGACATTTTTGCCACTTGCTCCGGTACATTATCAGTACTATAAAAGCTTCCCGCAAAGCGTGTGTAGCAGCAAGTATCCTCCGAAGTTCTTTTCTAAGCAAGCCTTAGCTTAAACTTCTCCCCACCGTATTTTCTCTCACTGTTTCTGAGCAATGTCAACCCCCGATCGACCTTTTGCCAGTTATCACCTTTGGTCTCTAGTTGCCCCAGCGACTGGGCAAGAACGCTGGCATTGCCAGATGAGACGGGGGTTTATCAAAGCACGGCAACACGAACCACAAGTCAAAGCGCTTTTAACCCAAGCCACCGCGCCTCAGCGGATTGGCATACTAGCTCAAAAAGGCGTTTACGAGTTTCATCATCACAGGCATCTGTTGAAGCAAGCAGATGGTGTAGAAAGAGTTGCCCAGCTACTAAAATTAGGCAACTCAAGCGTTCAAGTCCAGCAACGCGTACTGCAAATTTTGCACAAATATCACGATTCGCCGTTGCTTTTGGATAAAGATATTCTCCAATTAACACCGGGTGATGAAGGCTTTCCTAAACCGATAGTAGTTGAGCAAGAAGATTATTGCTTTCGCTTATACGCGGCTATGGACTGCGTTTTTATTGAGTCTGATAGCACTTTACATATTTTGGATTTCAAAACTGGTAAATCAGCTTTTGACAAACGACAAGCATTAGTTTATTTATTAGCTGCTCGTTATCTTTACCCTGGACGAGAAGCTGTTGCATCATTTTATAATTTAGAAATATCTAAAAAGTCAGAGTTAATTAGTATTAATAGTAGTGAATTAGAATCCTTAAAATTTGAGTTGGCGAATATTGCTCATAAACACCAGCACGATTTGCAAAAATATCAGGAAGAAACTAGTAATTTCAGTAAAATATTCCCTCCTAATCCTGGTTCTCACTGCCGCTTTTGCCCATTTAACTCCATCTGTGAGTTTGCCGATTTTAAGCAGCATCAATCGTATCCATTACCCAGTTTAAGAAGTTTAAGAGTTAATAGCTAATTAGTTTATTTATTTACCTTGGTTCGATTTTCAAAAAAATCTACTAAATATTCGTATTTTTACTGACCTGATTTTCTTCTCCTATCAGACAACCTAGATGTCAGATACACTGATTTTTATTTTTGGTTGTAAGGAGTTAAGACTAGTGCGATTAACTGCAAAGAAATCTGTATTTAGATTAGTAGGAATTTGGACGTTTCTTTTACTTCTCATTTTTAAAGGGATTTTACCTCAACCTGTTTATGCATTGCTGTTGTCTCCAGAGGCTTGTGCTGTTCAAGCTGGATGTGCTGCTATAGGCTTAGAATTATCTCCTACTGCCGAGGCTGCCGGAATGACAGCAATTAGCAAAGCTCAAAATGAGCAGGTTCCAAATAAAGCTAAGGAAAGATATTGTTCTTTTTATCCACTCAATTTGGTTTGTGGGCCACAAGGTCAACCTTCAGTTCTTTATAATTACAAATTTCACCAGACAGTACATTACAGAAGGTCTGGTTCTCCCGACAAATTTGTAACTCATCATTTTCGAAGTTGGCGACCTGTACCAGGGGCAATTAGAAGTTTAGCTCAACCTCCAGGTATTGAATTTGGTGGTGGTTATCCTCCATCTGGTGATTATGTAACCTGGATTCGTTTAAATGATGGAGATGGTAATAATCAAACTCGTGGAGTCGTTTATGAATACTCAACTGGCGACACCATGACATGGGATGATTATGCAAATTATTCTAACAATAATATTGAGGGAGAATGGATTAGCGATGTGGTTCGTGCTGATACACTGCCAGATAATTCATCTCCTCATGATAGGAAAGATTGACTTCAATAAAAGCGCGATGTGGCTGTTCAATTAATAAATCTTCATCAAATTAGAGGTTGCTGGCATGAATAAGCTTTATACGCTTCTCCAAAAGATTAAAGAAAATCCAGTTATCTACATAGACAAGCCATCAATTACTTGTCTTCATTCATTCTTAACTGGGTATTTAAGTAGTCTAATCACACTCGGATTTACTACAATAGGCTCTTGTGGAATAGAAGGGTTTCAAGAGTGGATACAAGAAAGAGCAAAAACTAATCTGACTCAATCTTGGGCTGAGATAATTCTCTCTTACTCTGGAAGTGAACGAGCTGCTTTTAATAGGTTTTTTGAAGAATTTGAACAGTTCTTAAAGCAGAAAGATGATTCAAAAAGTCAAAATAGTGAAGGCATTTCAAGGCTTAGTGAGGATATGAGGTTTCCTCGGTTTGATATTTACAACGAGATTCTAACTAATATAAAGAAAAGACCAGGAATGTATTTAGGAGCTAATTCACCAATTACTATACTAGATATGCGTTTGCGAGGATATAGTCTGGCTCGAAGAGAAGTTGGCGTACCTCCAACTGAGCCAGAAAGAGAATTTGAAGGTTTTCAATCATGGATTGAAGAAAAATATGGAATTAACTCAGGTCAGTCATGGTCTAAAATAATTCTTTTCTATTCTGTAGACGAGCATGAGGCACTACAGAAATTTTTTGAATTGTTTGAAGAATACTTGAATAGGAATAAAAGCGTAGATGTAGATGAAAATAGTGGTTAAGTAGAGAGTATTAAGGTGCGTTAGCCTACGGCATAGCACACTCTAGTCCCTAAATTAAATTGGAGTCATTAATATGATGAATCTTTCTACGCTTCTCCAAAAGATTAAAGAAAATCCCGTTATGTATTTAGAGAAGCCATCAATTACTTATCTGCATTCATTCCTAATTGGATATTTAAGTACTCGAACTGAGATGGGATTAGATAGAGAAGGTTCTGGAATTGAACGTTTTCAAGAGTGGATACAAAAGAGAGAAAAAACTAATGTTTCACAATCATGGGATCAGATACTTATATTTTCCTGTGGTAGTGATAGAAATGCTTTCTATAGTTTTTTTGAACTGTTTGAAAGGTTTTTAAATGACGAAAGTTCAAAAAAAGATGAGAATGGAAGAAGTCTTAACTATTCTAAGAATGATTTGAAAATTTATGTACGCCCTCTCTATGAGCTTCTGGGTAGTATTAAGAAAAGACCTGGAATGTACTTAGGTAATAATTCCATTACTAAGCTAGATATGCTTCTACGAGGATATAGTCTAGCTCAAAGAGAGGTTGGTATACTCCCAACTGAGCAGGAAAGAGAATTTGAAGGTTTTCAATCATGGGTTGAAGATAAATATGGAATTAACTCAGGTCAGTCATGGTCTAAAATAATTCTTTTCTATTCTGTAGACGAGCATGAGGCACTACAGAAATTTTTTGAATTGTTTGAAGAATACTTGAATGAGAATAAGAGCTTAGAAGTAGACGAAAATAATAGTTAAGCAGACAGTATTAAGGTGCGTTAGCCTACGGCATAACACACCCTACTCACTTTCTCATGGTCTTTCCCCAATTCCTAATGCGCTACTTCAAAAGTCCGGTAATTCTTTAAGAATTGTGAACCGAATATGATTTATCGCCAAATCACCGATGGGGATATCTTCTTTAGTTAGGCGCGCACCTTTGCTTGTCACCGTTTCAAAGGTGATGCCTTTGCCAATTTCAATGTGATACCAGCATAAGCCCATAAAAAATCGCGTTGGATAAGGGCCACCTTCACCGATATCATCAGGATTTGATTCCATTGGCAACCAACCAAAATTGGGGACGTAGAATTCTAGCCAAACATGATTAAAGTCGGGTTGTAACGGTACTCCTACGAAGTCACTATGGGGAGGACATTTGTACCTGCCTACGGTACGGCAGGGGATGCCATTTAAACGAGATAGGGCAAGTAAAACGCCGACATATTCGCCACAGGAACCAACGCCCCGTTCTAAAACTGTATCTGGTGTATCAATGTAAGGTTTAATACCGTAGGATAACTCATCATAAACGTAATTGCGGATGCTGTGCATTTTGCGTAGCACATTGGTTTCAGAACCAATCGCTTCTCTGGCTGCACGGCGAACAATGGTAGTATCCATTGCTAAATCGTCGTCATCCACTAGGTAGCGTGTTTGTAATTCTGGGGACAGTTCGGGTGTATTTTCCACATCTCTGGGTGTAATGCGATACTTAATACCGCGAACTTCCAAAAGTGCTTTCCAGCCAAATATATGCCGTTCGCCTGGGGCAAGAGAATCAAATTTAAAGACTGCTACACGTTGCCCCTCTATCACTTCTTCGGTGAAGGGTATACCAATGGGTTCAACGTGTTTCACCTTTTGACGCTCAGTTTCCGATGGTAGGGCGATGCGCCATTCGACATCAGGTAAATAAACTTCGTCTAAAGGTGCAATTTCCTCAGCATAAGACATTTCAATCAGATAACCGTTAGAGAGGGCGTAACGCTTATCTGGATCGTAATGATAATACAGAGGATGAATAAAAGTGCGATCGCGGAATGTTAGCTCATGACTCGGATCGGCATTGGGGTTATCCCGGATATAAGGCTCCTCTGAGGCGTAGGCAACGTAAATACTTTCTTTGCCTGTTTCGGCATTTTTATGGATTGCTATGCCCGTAGGACATTCAAAGGGTGTTAGGACGCTAAATTGCAACTCTCCTGTGGCTCTGTCCATCGCGTAAACTGATTGTTCGGTGCGATCGCAAATCCATAGCATTTCTTGGTTGACTGCCAAATTCTCTATCCCAACTCCAGGGGCATAAAATTTGGTAATTTCTTTTCGTGTTTCGCGGTCAAAAACCAGAATGTAGCCCAGCCTTTGGCAACTGACATAAACTGTTGTTTCCCAAACAGCAACGCCATCAGCAGCATAAGGCAATGTTACAAAATGTTCCAGACCTAAAGCATTCAGCTTGCACGAGTAAACACTATTTTCTCGGCTCACCCACAGGGTATCATCCCACGCCGCTAAACCGATGACATCGGTAAATTCTTCAACTTGATGGGAATTGAGAATTTTGCTGTTGTCAGAAGTGGGATCGATCTCCAATAGATGCCCTTTTATACTGTCAATAGCAATCAGTCTATCTTTAATGAAAGTAATGCCACACAGGGCAGCGGCAGTAAGCGGTCGAATTGTTTTTTGCCCAAACATCTGGCTAACGGTCAAAGTGGGGAGTGCAAAACTCATAAAACCTTGTGGTAAGTGTAAAAAACCCTCACCTTTAGGTAGGGGAGGAAACATGACCGAAGAGGGGAAAGGGGGAAGGGGGAAAGGGGAAAGGGTGCAAGCCCCTAAACTTTACTTATGGAGGGGAAAAAGATTCAATTCCAGACTATTGCGCGAGAATTGAGGCATTTTACTTCAAGCCCCTAACTTTAGTTATGGGGTTCTCTTTCCCCTTTCCCCTTTAACCTTTTCCCTGCCCGAAGGGCATTGACTAGCAATGGCTCCCTTGATTGGGGTAGATGAAGTGTGGTGAGTTAAAAGACCGCCCACAATGGGCGTTGCTCTTACCAAGTACATCTAGTGGTTCTCGACCGCCACGTTTACGGCGAGGTACTAAATAATTATCGGTACAATGTGTTCCGATAAACTCTTTCGTGAGAAATAATACTATGTCAAAACAGGAGGAATTTACAAATGTTAAGAATTACATATACACTCATACAACTGGGCGATCGCCTTAATGTAACTTTAAAAGATGCAATTCCTGCCATCACTAAATTATGATCAAATTTTGTAACCATTTGCTGTGACCTACACGATGTCTGCTAATTCTCTGCCTGAAGGTGCCGCCGTTTGGCATAGTTTAGAAGTTGATAAAGCGCTAGACCTGCTTGATAGTAATGCAGACAGTGGCTTAACACCCCAAGAAACTCAACAGAGATTGCAAAAATACGGCCCCAATGAACTTGAAGAAACTGCTGGCCGTAGTGCTTGGGAAATTCTGCTGGATCAGTTCAAGAACATTATGTTGTTGATGCTGATTGGCGTAGCTCTAATTTCTGGGTTTTTAGACCTGATGGCTTTGCGATCGGGCAGCTTGAAGCCCGGTGAAGTGCCATTTAAAGATACGATCGCTATCTTAGCAATTGTCATTCTCAATGGCATACTCGGTTACGTCCAAGAAAGCCGTGCTGAAAAAGCCTTGGCAGCACTGAAAAAAATGACCTCTCCCTTAGTGCGAGTCATTCGCGAGGGTAGACTGGTGGAGATAGCAGCCAAGGATTTAGTGCCAGGGGATGTAATGCTGCTGGAAGCTGGGATGCAGATAGCCGCAGATGGACGCTTGATCGAGCAGTCGAATTTACAAGTGCGTGAGTCGGCATTGACTGGTGAAGCCGAAGCGGTGAATAAACAGGCATCACTAAAATTGCCGGAGGACACATCATTAGGCGATCGCCTAAATGTCGTGTATCAAGGAACTGAAGTAGTTCAAGGACGCGGCAAAGTTCTGGTGACTAACACCGGCATGACTACAGAACTCGGAAAAATTGCCACCATGTTGCAGGCGGTGGAAAGTGAACCTACGCCGTTACAGCAACGAATGACTCAACTGGGTAACGTCCTAGTTACGGGTTCATTGATTCTCGTGGCGATCGTTGTCGTCGGCGGTGTGATCCAGGCAAGAGGCTTTAGCAACATCCAAGAACTCTTGGAAGTTTCCTTGAGTATGGCGGTTGCTGTAGTGCCAGAAGGTTTACCTGCTGTAATTACCGTCACCTTGGCGCTGGGAACCCAGCGAATGGTGCGCCAAAATGCTTTGATTCGTAAACTGCCCGCAGTGGAAACTTTGGGTTCTGTAACCACAATTTGTTCTGATAAAACCGGCACGCTGACGCAAAATAAAATGGTCGTGCAATCGGTTTTCACCAATAACAAAACTTTTCGCGTTACCGGCCAAGGTTATACTCCCACAGGGGACTTTCAGTTAAATGATCGAAAAATTTCCCTAGAGGAATCTCCAGAAATCTTAGCGTTGTCTGTTGCCTGTGCTGTTTGTAATGATTCAGTGTTGCAAAAAGAACAAGGTGAATGGGCAATTTTGGGAGATCCGACAGAGGGCGCATTAGTCACTCTGGCGGGAAAAGCTGGAATCGAAAAAGACCAGTGGAACAGTAAGTTACCTCGCGTTGCCGAGTTTCCCTTCTCTTCGGAACGCAAGCGGATGAGCGTGATTTCTCAGGTGGAGGGAGTCGCCACAGGTGAAGCGTCTTCGAGAGATGTTGACCCGGCGATCGCTGGCTTGATCCAATCTGAACCTTACTTAATGTTTACCAAAGGTTCTCCAGAGTTAATCTTGGCACGTTCCACTCAGATTCATTTGGGCAATCACTCAGCCCCCTTGACCGAAGCACAACGCCAAAACATTTTGACAGAAAATGACCAAATGGCGAGTAAAGGTTTGCGGGTGTTAGGTTTTGCCTACAAACCTCTGGCAGAAATCCCACCGGAAGGTTCGGATGAAGCATCTGAGCAAGGCTTAGTATGGCTGGGATTGGTGGGAATGTTAGATGCGCCACGACCAGAAGTAAGGGCAGCTGTGCAAGAATGCCGAGAAGCCGGAATTCGCCCAGTGATGATTACTGGCGACCACCAATTAACGGCACGAGCGATCGCTACCGATTTGGGAATTGCCCAAGAAGGCGATCGTGTCCTCACAGGTCAAGAATTGCAACGGATGACTGACCAGGAATTAGAGCAAAACGTTGACCTGGTGAGCATCTATGCCAGAGTTTCCCCAGAACACAAACTGCGAATTGTCCAAGCACTGCAACGCCGGGGCCGATTTGTGGCGATGACAGGCGATGGTGTGAACGATGCCCCAGCCCTCAAACAAGCCGATATCGGTATTGCAATGGGCATTACTGGCACTGATGTCAGTAAAGAAGCCAGTGACATGGTGTTACTTGATGACAATTTTGCTACCATTGTCAGCGCCACTAAGGAAGGTAGAGTTGTTTACACCAATATTCGCCGCTTTATTAAATACATTCTGGGCAGTAACATCGGTGAAGTTATCACCATTGCAGCTGCACCCCTAATTGGTTTAGGAGGCGTTCCCCTTACCCCCTTGCAAATTCTCTGGATGAATTTGGTGACAGACGGTTTACCAGCTTTGGCATTAGCTGTGGAACCTCCAGAACCAGATGTAATGAAACGTCCGCCTTTTAGCCCCCGCGAAAGTATTTTCGCTAGGGGATTGGGTTCTTACATGATTCGCATTGGGATCATCTTTGCCATTATCAGCATTGCCTTAATGTGGTGGGCTTATCAACATACCCATGCTGCTGGGTATCAAGGAAATCGGGATGCTTGGAAGACAATGGTATTCACTACCTTGTGTCTTGCCCAAATGGGTCATGCGATCGCCATTCGCTCTAACAACCGACTGGCCATCGAGATGAATCCCTTCTCTAATATATTTGTACTAGCGGCTGTTGTCGTCACCACGATTTTGCAACTAATGCTAGTTTACGTTCCACCCCTGCGAGATTTCTTTGGTACTCACTACCTGAATATGCAAGAATTGGGGGTTTGTATAGGCTTTAGCGCCTTAATGTTTGTGTGGATTGAAGCAGAGAAGATATTTTTGCGGATTATGGGCAAGAAGGCCGTTTGAAAAAGTGAGGAGTTGGGAGTTAGGAGTTAGGAGTTAGGAGTTATGAGTTGAAGAACATTTTGCATTCACAACTCAAAACTTAAAATTCCTCACTCCTCACTTATAATTTCTAACTCCTCACTCCTAACTTTTCGTTATGTACCTAAAAACTCTAAACCTCCGACAATTTCGCAATTATCAAGACCAAAATGTTGAGTTTACTGCTGCCAAAACAATTTTGGTAGGTAATAATGCTCAGGGAAAGTCAAATTTGTTGGAGGCGGTGGAGTTGCTGGCAACATTGCGATCGCACCGAATGACCCGCGATCGCGATTTAGTTCAAGAAGGGGAAGCCATAGCCCAAATTGATGCCACCCTTGAGCGACAAACAGGTGTTAGTGACTTGACCTTAACTTTGCGCCGCAATGGTCGCCGTAGTGTTGCTCTCAATGGCGAATCTATCCGCCGTCAAATGGATTTTCTCGGCGTTCTGAATGCAGTCCAATTTTCCAGCTTGGATTTAGAACTAGTACGTGGCGGCCCGGAAGGTCGCCGCAACTGGTTAGATACACTATTAATTCAACTGGAACCAGTTTATGCTCACATTTTGCAGCAGTATAATCATGTGTTACGCCAGCGCAATGCCTTTTTAAAAAAAACTCAAGACTCAGCACTGGATACAGAGTACTCAGAACTAGCGGTGTGGGATGCACAGTTAGCGACCACAGGAACTAGAGTAATTAGACGACGCGATCGCGCCATCCAAAGATTAGCTCCCATTGCGACCACCTGGCACGGCAGTATTAGCGGTAGTACAGAAGTTCTACAAATTAAGTACGTGCCGAATATTCCATTAGAGGATAACCATCCAGAAGAAGTACAGCAAGCTTTTTTAGCAAAAATTCAGCAGCGAGCCGTTGCTGAAATGCACCAAGGCACGACTCTTGTCGGCCCGCATCGAGACGAAATAGAATTAACTATTAACCAGACACCCGCACGCCAATATGGTTCTCAAGGTCAACAACGAACGCTGGTTTTAGCCTTAAAATTAGCCGAATTACAATTAATTGAAGAAGTCGTCAAAGAGCCACCATTACTATTACTGGATGATGTTCTTGCCGAACTAGATTTATCCCGCCAAAATCAATTGCTTGATGCCATTCAAGACCGCTTTCAAACCCTGATTACTACCACTCACTTAGGTTCTTTTGATTCCCAATGGTTGAAGTCCTCCCAAATTCTTTTGGTGAAAGCAGGGGAATTAACAATTAAAAATTAATTTAAAGACATTTTCATCCGGGGATTTATAGCGTCCATCTGTATACCTCTACTCTGATTTTTTGTGATGTTTTTCTAACCTTTTAAAAACATTGAGAACCAAAAAAGTCACGATAGCACTGATTAATCCTAACTGCCATAAACCACAGCCAGCAGCAATTCCCAATGCAGACGAAACCCAAATAGCCGCTGCTGAGGTGAGTCCGTGAATTTCAAGTTGCTGTGATTCTTGGGAAGATTGACGCACAATTTCTCCAGCACCGAGAAATCCTACACCTGCTGCAATCCCTTGAATCACACGGCTAAGTGCATCAGGGCTATTTTGTAGTCCCTCTGTTTGCATGATTATCAAGGTAAATAAGGCTGAACCTAAACTCACTAGCATGTGAGTTCTTAAACCCGCTGGTTTGCGCCTAATTTGACGTTCTAAGCCGATGATTGCTCCAACCAGCAATGCAATACATAGCCGGAAGCTGATATTCAGCCAATCATTAGTTGCAAGGTAGTAAGTGTTTGACAATGTTTAGTCTGATATGGAGAATTCTATATACTGGGTTAAATCGTAATATTTTATAAAAATAGTACAAAACTATTCTAATGTTTTATTAATGGAGTTTAATCCAATGGGTGTAGTGCAATAGCCTATTTCGTATTTTGATTCTATCAATTTAGGAATGGTTTTGAAACTGAGAATTAATATTTTCCATTATTAGGATTGTTTTTCAATAAGATATTATTCTGGTCAATGAATGGAGATTTGCATTGATTTGCATTATGAAATTGTGGCAACGATCGCCCCGTGGCCGATTGCATAAATTTTCAGTTTACTAAATAGTTTTTTAGCTATTTAAAATGACTGAGCAACAAAATTATACCTTAAGTTGTTTAACCCATACACTCAATAATTAAATATGATACCACCATGTACAACTCGAGCAAATTAGCTATATAGCGTATTTCCAGTTACTTAAGTACACAACGATTCGTCTCAAAGCCAGATGTAAAGCCTGTTTTACTTCTAACTCCTGAATTATGAATTCTCCTGTATCCTGCTTCAAAACCCGTAACTTTGTAATTCATGCAAAAGAAAACTGCTGTCAGGCCTGAGTACTTTTTATTCAGAAGTCAGTGGATTAACCTGATAACATACCAAAAAGAAATGGCTGTGCCTACAAATAGACAACTAACAAATTGAGTGAATAAACTCTACTGGCTAGATCAAATTAAACTACAAGACCGTGCCAAAGTAGGTGACAAAGCCTTTTACTTGAGCAAAATTATCCAGCGTGGCTATCCGGTAATGCCTGGTTTTGTAGTTTCGACAGAAATTTTGCGGCAATTTCTCGAAAATCTCAATAGTTCAGAATCATTAGTAGCTGACTTACCCCATTCTTCGCTACACCTGGATGTCACTAATTGGCGTCAACTTCAGCAGGTGGCTAGTCGCTTGCGCCAAGAAATTCTGACTGCGACTGTAACCCAGGAGTGGGTGAGTCCAATTTTCCAAGCCGCTAGAGAATGGCAAACTAGCTGTTTGATTCTTCGACCTTCCTTGGCAGTATCAACTGCTACGCCAGGTATAAACAACAATATATCGGGTTTACTAGAGTCGGTATTTTGCCGATGTGAACCGGAAGCGATCGCACTGGCTCTAAAGCGTACCTGGAGTCAAATATTTCGGGCCCGGAGTCTATTATATTGGCAGCACTTAGGAATTAATCTGCAACAAATTAATCTCGCAGTTTTGGTGCAACCTGTTGAAAATGCGATCGCCAGTGGTTCGCTCACAACCAATGCCTCTGGCTGGGAAATTGAAGCTACTTTGGGATTAGGAATTGCGATCGCTCTTGGCGAAGTACAGCCAGATGTTTACTACATTCAACCGGGAAGTGGGGTTGTGCTTGAGCAACAACTGGGCAATAAAATGCTGGCTTATGGCGTTGATGATGCAGCCTCTGGAGTTTTTTTGCAACCCATGCCGAACTCAGCGTTAACACCAGATCATACCTGTCTGATTACCTATATGCTTCCAGAAGCACAACAAAAACAGTACTCTTTACAAGAAGAATACTTACAACAAATAATTGCTCTGGGAACTCAACTGATAAGCGAACTAGGTAAAACCTTTACCATTAAATGGACTATCACTCAACAAACGACATCTGGCAAGCTCTACATAACACAAGTGAGTCCTTCAAAATTAATTTCCCACACACACTTCATGAAGGGACTAGGAGCAGCAGGGGGACGTGTTGTAGCTACCGCGTTGGTAATTATTAATCCGCAACAGAAACCCGAACAACTACCTAAAGGAGTAATTTTAGTAGTACCAACGATCACACCTGATTGGTTGCCATTATTGCAACAAGTTGGTGGTATTATCACAGAACAAGGGGGATTAACCAGTCACGCGGCAATTCTAGCTAGAGAATTAGGTATTACAGCAGTAGTAAATGCGACCTCTGCTACAACTTTAATCCAAACTGGCGAACGATTGCTGCTTGATGGCGACAGAGGAGAAGTTTATCGCATCAAAGGAGACTCAAAGGAGGAGATGGAGAAAGGAAAAGAAGAAAATCTTCTTTTTTCCCATCACTCCAACCCGAAAGCGCCTCATCCTGCTGTTACGTCTCATCTACCTATGATTGCTACCCAACTGCTGGTTAACTTGAGTCAATCCACTTTAATTGAACAAGTGCAAAACATGCCTGTGGATGGAGTGGGATTGTTGCGTTCCGAATTGATGGTACTAAATATATTGAACGGGCAACATCCTAATAGTTGGATTTTAAGTGGGCGTCAGGCAGAATTGTTAGAGCTATGGTCTGAGCAGATTATGCAATTTGCTCGTGCTTTTGCACCAAGACCAGTTTTTTATCGTTCTTTAGATTGGCGATCGCAAGATTTACCATCATTGCGTGATAGTTTAGAATCTTCGCCACAATCAATGTTAGGTGAACGCGGCACCTTTAGCTATTTACGAAATTCTGCCGTATTTGACTTGGAACTGCAAGCTTTGGCAAGTGTTCAGCAAGCTGGCTACAACAATGTCAATCTACTGTTGCCTTTTGTGCGAACTGTGGAAGAATTTGTCTTTTGCCGTCGCAAAGTTGAGCAAGCTCTTTTAACTGAGGTGTCACAGTTTCAATTGTGGATGATGGCAGAAGTGCCAAGCGTCTTGTTTTTACTACCAGAATATGTCAAAGCAGGCGCAGCCGGAATTTCTATTGGTACAAATGACCTGACCCAATTATTGCTAGGAGTGGATAGAGAACAAGGACAGCTAGCAAAAGTATTTAATGAGCGTCATCCGGCAGTTATGAGTGCGATCGCTCAACTGATCCAAATGGCTAAAAGTGCCGATATACCTTGCTCAATCTGCGGTCAAGCACCAGCCCTCTATCCAGAAATCATCGATAAGTTAGTGGAATGGGGTATTACTTCTATTTCTGTTGAACCGGAAGCAGTCGAGCGAACATATGAAGCGATCGCTCGTGCTGAACAACGCATAATTTTAGCAGCCGCACGTCGAAAACTTCATTAGTTAAAAGTTATGAATTAATTGCTCACTGCTAATTTATTTAATGTAGCCGGTTTCGCGCAAAAACTTTCGTAAATCGGCGAAGAATTTGGTGCAATCGCTTTTTTTATAAGCTTGTTGCACTCGCTTCCAACCATCCTGTCCTTGACCTAGCAGATATTTATCTGCCAAATAAGCTGCTAAAAAGCCCTTGCCATCATCGCCTTGTTGCCTTGCCTGGGTATAAGTTTGCCATAGCTCTGAGGCATGATTGGAGATTAATTTTGGATAGCGGCGGGTCACATCGACCATTTTACCTTGGCGATAACGCCAAATTTGAAGGGGATAGCCAGAAGCAGCATAAGCTGTAAAAGCATAGGCAAAGCGATCGTCTCGACTATCAAACTCTGGCAGTCCATCTTTGTCTACATCTTTAAGTTGATAGCCACCATTGCCCCATTCATGACGAATCTTAATATACTTTTGGGATTTATTGTCATAGCGATAAATCAATGAATAAGTACAACAGTGCGCTCCACCTGTATAGAAATCGGCAATTATTTCTGGTTCTTTGTTACCGTCCAAGTCTCGCACTGGTAAGTTATTTTCTTTTCCAGATATATTCCCCAGAGGTCTGTCATATTCATTTTCTTGCAGCTGTTTTTGATCCAAAACAGTTTTACCCGCTCGGATAATTTTCAACCGGACATTTTTATATTGATATTCCTCTGGCTTTTCGTAGGATATTTCTGCTCGCACATTCCCCGATTGCCCAGTTATTGTTTCTGCTGTTGCAGCCTGGGTAAATACAGCCGTTGCACTCAAAAGAGCTAAACCGATTAGAGATTGACTGATAAAGGAGCGACTAGAACACCGATTCAGTAATTACGATAAAGTAATAGACTGCTCAGTAGTGTGAGTAAAAATTTTGGCAAGGACATGAAGATTGTGAACAACGGCGATACGGCGAAGGTCAAAGAGATTTTTGCGAGAACCAACATAACGAGCTTGCTCCCCCTGCCATCGACCAATGTGAGATAAAGAATGCTCAACAGCAACACGTTCTCTGAGCTTGGCACGGCCAGCAGGAGTTAATTGGCGTTGTTTTAATTCTTGGAATAATGGTTCATCAGGATGAATCGAAACACTGCGTCCAGACTTAGAAGTAGTGCAGCGTTCTCTTAGTGGACAAGTTGTACAAATATTTTTGGGGAACTGAACTTTGCCACCAACGCTAAAAGGTAAAGTAACCCCATTTGGGCAGGAAATAGTCTGATTGTCCCAATCCAGGCTAAAAGCAGTTTTGGTAAACTTCTTACCGTTTCTTACTTGCCAAGCCTTACAGTAAATAGTCAGTTCATCGCTTCTGTTTTGAACCAAGGAACTACTGAGATAAGCACGGTCAATGTGTAACTCAACCAGATTTACTTGCTGGTGTTTCAAGTCAGTAGCAATTGCATCTGTCACAGATGCTTCAGGGACATTCGCTCTTGTGATTCCAACAGCGCGAACCAAACCGTTGTCTAAATCACGCAAGACATGACGCTTATAACCATCAAATCGTTGGCTTTTACTTTTACGCCCGTGCCTCATCTCTTCGTCTTCGATTGAAATACGTCGTTCCTTGGCAACCCCTTTGAGTAGTTTGATTTCACCATCAGCATCTACTTCCACATCCTGTGCTTCAATCAGCCTGGCGGTTGACAACGCTCTGCGAACTTGAGGATGTTCAACATTTTCAGGTTGTGCTTGTGCAAAAGTTTCAACTCGATCTATTGCATCCAGTACAATCCCCAAGGCCAAATTTTTCTCGTCTGGGTCATCCCAATTTAAATCTAAAGCCGCTTTCAAACTGGAACTGGCTACTATATCCACGCCAATATCGTTAGCTACCTCTACCAGCTCCCGCCCCTGCTGGCTAGCTATCACGCCAATCGCTTTTTTGAGCGCGTGACCCAATAAATTATATGTGTCTTCTACCTTTGATGCTCCCCACAACGGGCTGGAATCCAATGCTGCACGTAACTGTCTTGAACCAAAACCTTTCGTTTGCTCGGCTAATTCTACGGTTCTTTCAATCAGCCTACGGTCAAGTCCTTGGATAATCAGCGCACTGCGAAATCTCACCAAAGTGGCCTGCGAAAAAGGTGCCTTTTCGCAATCTATGCAATCGAGTACCAGTTGCCAACGTCTGTCCATAACCAACGCTTCAATTGCTTCTGCTTCTGTTGCCCCTGTATATGCTTGCAAGATGGTTGCTAACGCCAACTGTGCTGGTGGTACTGGTGGTTGCCCTTTGGCAGAATCTGCATACAGCTTGCTCAGTTCTTGTTGAAATTCCTCATCAAATAATTGATGGCGATATTGCCGTAAGAACGTAAACAGCTTTGCTCGTTTAATTCGCTTGACAATACTTTGCTCTAATGCCGATAGCTCTATCGGCGGTTGCCATATCTGGGGTCGCATACGTAAATTCACTGTTGGTAATGCACATTTATTACCTGAATTTACAACAATTTTAGTTATGCCTCTCCTTGAGACTTTATTAAATCTCCCTCCAAGCTTGTTTATTGCTATAAGTGTTGTCTAGTAAGCGTTTTCTCTATTTTATCTTCCATTATTTACTTCATTCTGGGTTGATTTTTCTTTTCTTCTGCGATTACTGAATCGGTGTTCTAGTAATCATCAATGGTGTTGTATATAGCAGATTCAACTTTATACAACACCATCAAAATGTCAATATCGGTAAATTGCCGCAACGGCTGTGCTATATGGAATCTCTTCAAAAGGAACAGCGTAAACCGTGCCACCGTTTAATAAAGTATGAGCAGCCACAAAATCCAACAAATCCTCATCACCAGCTTCTTTTTCTGGGTGCAAATAAACCGTTTCTGAGGTTGGATCGAATAAACCCCATTGTTGCTGACCAACTGCAACTAGTAATGAATCCACGCGTTGGTAATAAGCTGCTGAGATAACTTCTTGGAGGTTGTTAGATGCTTTACCAGTATCACCACCAAACAATTCGTGAAATTGCTCCAAAACTGCTTGCTGTGACTTTTGGAAATCAGCCTCAACAATCGGCCAAGCTTGGTCATGTAACTCTTGGGCACTGAGAATTTCTGGATTACCAGTGATAGCTTCATCCATTAAATGCTGGTAAGTATTTGCCTGTCTATACACAGGCAAGAGATACTCTACCCCAGCCAGCACCAAAGGCGCTTTTTGCAATTTCAGTTTCTCGTATAATGCGCGATCAACAATTTGAAAGAATTGGAGGATGTCTTCTTGGCGTCTATCCCTGTCAGGGCTTCCCTGTCCGTGAAACGTACCTGGTTGCTGAAAAGAATTGGAGGTTCCCCCTTTCGATGTTGCGATGCGAAACTGACCTTCTTTAGCGGTATCATCTCTTTGCAGAGCTTCATCTAGACTTTTAGGCAGATTTTCTACTTCTACCTCTTTGACGTTGTAGCGTGTTCCTTCAAAGAACCTAACATCTTGTTGGCTCAAAGCCAGGATATAGAAGCGACCATTGCCATTTAAAATTGGTAGCAGTGGTTTGATGTGAAAGCGGTCTGTAACCACAACCAACTCTTGAAAATCAATTGGCAGGGGATAATAGCGAAAAATATTGTCAGAAATAAAAATCGCCAGCCCTTGCTCTCCTATTTGCTCCCAAAACTCTTGGGTATCAATTTCCTGGGATTTTTCTAACAATGCGATCGCATCTTTCTCCTCCAAACCCGCATCAATTAAACGAGCCTCTGCTTCTTTGACCAAATTTTTAAAGCGAATTGGATCTTGTCGCACTTCTGGCCCGGCTGGGTGCGTTGGCATATAAATGGAAACACAATTTCCTTTTGGCTGTTCTATTAATGTCTTGATTTCCTCTTTAGAGATTAATTGCATATTATATCCTTCCTATCAACATGACTAGATACACCACATCAGAGCAGACCATCGATATTCAACGATCTGATAGGACGTTATTCTCAGGTGATGGCGGTTGAAGTTCAACCGTTTGCTTCTGAGTTTATTTCACCTCAAGGAAGGTTTAGTTGCATCTTTCTTTTGATAGGCAATATTCATTAAGGGAATTACTAATTAAAACCCCAAATTTCAAAGCTGAAATCGGCACGTCGATCAAATGTTTGGCGTATTAGAGTTGGTGCGTCCTGAGTTCATCCCTATTCTGCTATTTGATTGGCTAAGACCTAAAGTTACTCGTTTCATAATCCAGTACAAACTTGCAAGTACCACAAAGGTGATAGCAATAATCACCAAGGGCTGTTTTCCCAGAATTTCTTCTACTCCCTTGGTAAGTAAGGCATCGGGTTGAGTAATAAAATCCCAACTGTTGAAACGTAAAAATCTCCCCCAATAAACACCAACAGCACAGAGCAAATGTGTAATCGTCTCAACGCGCCAAATCCATTGGCTCTTGCCGATGCGATGTAAGTAGTGACCCCAATTAATTAACGATATTACATAAGCTTCAAATCCACTTAAAATTACTAGCAAATACAGAGGAATAAGTACTAAAGTAATCATCCACACCGATTGAATCGTGCGGATATCATCTATCAAGTGAATTACATCGGTCAACAAATATGGTGCATTTGGTAAGAAAGCATAGAAAACTAAGAATCCTAGCCACCAAAGCCAAGTGCCACCGCGCCTCATGCGAAATAGCCAGACACTCAAAGCCAAAGGTATAAAAGCCAGAAACAAATTCCAAGTCATCCAACTCATATTAATTTGCAAGACCTGCACGACTCTGGCTATCAATTCTTCTTTCATAGGTGCTTACTCGGAAGATGTTTGATTGATCTAGATTTACTCTGTAGTGTTAGTGTTAACTTTAGCGATTAAGTTTTTGTAGCCTACAAGAAAATTAATTTCCTCCAACATCAGACAAGATTTTTATCTCAGTGAAAAGTAAATACATACTGATATATGTCCAAAATTTAGAGTTTTTGTGTATTTTATGCTGGAGGATGAAATTTATCAATCAATTGGCTTAAGTCACTAGTATAGCCAGAAAATCATCAGGGTAAAACACACTACCGAAAGGTAGTCTGACTAACAAAAACGCCGCAAATAACTGATGGTGGGCTTTTTTAATTGCAATGTATGCTCCTGCGTTAACTATTATATTGATTTCATTTTGCCCTGGTAGAGTTCCAGAAGTACCTAAAGTTTTTGTCATGCTTAGGGGCAGGCGAGACGCCATAGGTGTCAATTTAACGTGGAACCCGCTTGGTGAGAACGTTTTGCCCTCACCCCCAGCCCCTCTCCCTTGGGGAGAGGGGAGCTAGACATTCATTCCCCTTCTCCCAAGGGAGAAGGGGTTAGGGGATGAGGGGATGAGGGATGTGCAAAACGCTTGTCCGATATAGTTTTCGGCTTAAGTTTACACCAATGGCAAGACGTTCACCCTACAAGAACTCGTTGGATATTTTTTATTGGAAAGTCTGTAACTAACGCAGTAGCACTCGACTACGGGGGCCGATCGCTTGTTTGGGTGAAGTGGGCATTGTACAACTCTTGGCAGAATCCAGTGAACAAGCAACTTGAGCAAGGGTTGCAGGGTTGACAACTATTTGATTGACCTCTAGGGAATTACCGCTACTGAATTCCATATTAGGTGTAGTAGAAAGTGATGGAGAATTAGATCCAGATGTATAGGTTGTAGGTGTTGAGGAAGCGATCGCACTACCACCACTAACTACAGGTGCAGGAGCGATCGCACTACCACCACTAACTACAGGTGCAGGAGCGATCGCACTACCACCACTAACTACAGATGCAGGAGCGATCGCACCACTACTAACTACAGGTATAGGGGCGATCGCACTACTATCAATT
The DNA here is from genome assembly GCF_034530915.1 of Nostoc sp. DedQUE09. Classification (NCBI taxonomy): domain Bacteria; kingdom Bacillati; phylum Cyanobacteriota; class Cyanophyceae; order Nostocales; family Nostocaceae; genus Nostoc; species Nostoc sp. DedQUE09. Next base: position 60,123 of record NZ_JAVRCE010000013.1, on the reverse strand, counting down.
ACTGATGGAGGAATGGGTGTACTACCACCGCTAATTACTGGTGGGGGAGTGGGTGTACTACCACTGCTAATTACTGGTGGGGGAGTGGGTGTACTAACACTACCGGTAGTTGGTGTAGGAGTTATGAGAGTTGCAGTTGCAGGTACTTTGATTTGTATTCTTGCCAGGGGTGCGTTAGTCATTTCCAAAGATGTTACCTTTGGCGAACCTGGGAGATCAGATTTGAAATCAAAGACTGTGGGGGTGGCGCTACCATTGCGATCGCTATATCGGACTCCATATCCACTCACTTCAAAAGTGCCCTGATACTGGTTTCCAGTGTTTGGATCGGTGACAGTACCAGTGTATAAGGCTTTTGTGAGATTAAATTCATCCTGAACTACTCCTTGAAATGTGGTTCCTGCCAATTGTCCTTGGTATTTATAGGGTGTCAACTCACCGCCAGAAAGAATTGGAGAAGTCAGAACGCCATTAAAGGAGACAATCGGAATGCCTTTAAAGTCAACAAAATAATGCAGACTACCATCAGAACGTGTTTGTACCTGCACATAGTCTGACTTGTATATAGGAACGTAATTAGGATTGTTCTTAGTTCCTAAGTTCCGCGAGTAAGTCCCTGTATCGTCTGTATCAATGCGAGTAGTGCTTTGATTGAAATTGGGATTATTTCTGGGGAGTTGGATAGTACCTGATAATGTGCCAGTGCTTTGAATTGTGATTTGAGCAGAAGCACTTGTTCCACCTAAACCGATGAAGACTGCGGCTAAACTGCTGCTGCTAACAAGAACACAACCCAACTGAACTGATGAATTTAATTTCATGAAAAATTTGCTCCTTTAATCACATATAAAAAAAATACGCGTATGTTTACGCATGACTTTTCCTTGCTCCTAATGGATCGTGAAAGCATCTAATACTGATAAATTCGGTATTATAATAGCGTATTTTATTACGTTTACATCAGTACAAAATTAAAACCGGAAACTTGCTCTTAATGTCCCAACGATTAATGCATCGTTAGCGGCATTGTGATCGGGATTGAAAATAACGAATAAGCCTGGAGTCAAGGCGATATTGTCGCTCAGTTGGGCGCGGTAAAAAACTTCTACGTGAATTGATGTGTCACTACGTCCACCTGCTGTCCCCCCATCAGAAAAGTTGGGAAAATTGAAGCCGTCGGGTAAAGTACTGGAAGTAATTTTGGGCGGTTGTCCAACGAGAACGCCTCCTAAATTCCCAGGACGCAACAAATTAGGAAAAGCCGCGAACACCATCCAGTTAGTAGTTTCTACACTTCCAGAAAGGTTAGATGGTTTGGAGGAAGTAAAGCCACCCCAACCGCCCAAATGCAAGTTAGGGTTAATTCGCCAAGCAACGGTAGCGCCAATGGCTTGGGTATCGAAAGCTGTAGGATCTGCAAAAGGTGAAATCAGTTGAGAATCGCCACTACCACCTCCCAGTAAGCCATCTGGGGAGTGGGAATAAAGATAATGTACGCCGACATCGATATTATTTGTGGGTGCTAAACTTAACTGAGCGCCAGCAGTATATCTACCGCCAAATAGTCCGCCCTGCTTGGTGTCGCTAGGAAAATTGGGTATTTCTGCACTATAAACGCCTTGCAAACTAATGCGATCGCTAATCTGCCAGTCAAAGCCTATACCACCACTGCCGTTACCAATACTTAAAATCGGGTTGCGCTGACCAAATAGAGAAATTGCACCATCGCTAGAACCTTCTAAAGGGCTAATACCGCGAAAGGTGTTAATCGGGTTGACTCCCGCCGTACCTACAACAATTCCCAAGTTCTCCGAGGCCAGAAATCGATAAGATAAGTCACTAACAACTAGATTGTTGTCTGTATTTGACTCGAAACCCAAGCGCCCCATATTGGTAGATAACAACGATGCATTAGAACCCAAATTACCCGCAGCCAGACCTGTTAGTAGCAAATCTCGCCCTGTAAATGAAGTTGCTAAGGTTAGTTGGGCGCTACTTGTAAAAGTCAGATTAGTTTTTCCCTGGCGTTCAGGTACTCCATCTCTAGGAAACAAATCGACATCGGGGCTATTGGTTCCTTGAACGCTAAAAATGGCTTGACCAAATAATCTGGTTGTTGTGGAAAACCGATTTCCTTGTAATTCACTAGTCTGCTTTTCCACAACTTCGACGCGCTGCTGTAATTGCTGCAACTCTGATTTGAACTCGCCTTGCAACCTTTGCAGCAAGATTAAATCTTCATTATTAACAGTATTAATTTTATTGTTAGCTATCGCATCGTTAATCTTCTCCAAACAAGCATTTAAACCAGCCGCAAATTCATAACGGTTGATGCTACGATTCCCCAGATAAGTCCCATCAGCGTATCCCGCAATGCAGCCATAGCGTTCTACTAAAGACTGCAAAGCACCAAAAGCCCAGTCGGAGGGTTGCACATCCTGGAGTTGCGATACTGAGGTGACTTGAGACATTTGGTTGTCTGAGTCTGGGGGATGAAGAGATTGAGAAAATTCTTCTGTGTTTTCCTGGTTCTGTACAACTTCTGTTACAGGTTGAGTATCTTTTAATTCGGGTAAGTTAGGGGAACTGATGAATTGAATTTTTTCTCTACTTTTTCTAAGTATATTCTCGTACTTATTTTTTATAGCTGACGAGGTGGTTATATCTGGTTGCACGAATTCAGGTGGTGTAATTTCAGCAGGTGAGACAACTTGAGATAAATTATCCTGTGTTGACTGCTGCACCGGATTTTCTGGCAGAATTACGGACTTTTCTGGTAAATTGACCGCAGATATTGGCACTGTTGTCAGCACACTCGCCATCAGTAGACTCATATCACTCCTGGTATTTCATTTGACTTGCACCAATACTTCTTTTGACAGATAAAGTTGGTGTATATCAGGAAAATTTTTGAAAAAAAAGTGATAAAAGTTACCCTGAATCAGAGTGTTAAGGGAAAGCAGGGGAGCAGAGGGGCAGGAAATGAGGGGACAAGGAGACAAGAAGATAAACAAAACTCCTAACTATTAACTCTTAACTCTTAACTCCTAACTCCTAACTCAGCACTCAGCACTCAGCACTCAGCATTCAGCACTCAGCACTCAGCACTCAGCACTCAGCACTCAGCACTCAGCACTCAGCACTCCTAACGCCCAATGCCCCAGACAGGATAGATTATTCTGGCTCGCTACAATACTTATTCATCTGATTCACTAATGTATCTGACTGTTTGCCAAGAGTTGTAGCTGTCGTCAGTGCTGAATCAATTTCGGCTCTAGCCTTTTGGATTTTTGCTCTTCCAGATTCTGAGGCTTGTGCTGTCTTGGTTGCACCAAGCGCTTTACCTGCTTTGGCGATCGCTTGACTAAGATTTTGAAAAATCTTCACAAAACCGCTTTGAAATTCTTTCAGCTTCGGATCTTTTAGCTTCAGTTCTCCAATGGATTTAGTCACAAAGTCTAAATCTTTAGATAGCTGTATGCTAGTTATCACTTGCGTTCCTTTACTTTTATCAATTAGAGAAGTTCCAGCATTCACAACTCGAATCAGTCGCTGGCACTGGGAAACTTTATTGTCACTGCAACTAGCAACTAACAAAGCAATACTTAGGCTCACAGGAGCAAGAACAGTATATTTACGTAAAACAGACATTAACACCCCAACAGCAATTCAACCCACAATATAGTATCCAATATTACGGGGAAATGGGAGGATTGGGCAGAAGAGGCAGGGGGGCAGGGGGAGCAGGGGAAAAGGTTAAAGGTTAAAGGGAAAAGGAATAAATTTAATCTTTCCCCTTTTCCCCTTACCCCTTTCCCTTTCCCCATGCCCAATGCCCAAATCACCAATCTATCGGCAAACCCAACTGGTCTAAAGTAGTACCATCTTGTAACAGTGCTTGAATATCGCTGTCTATTTGAATACGACCACCAGACAGTACCAAAGCGCGTTGAGTAACTCTGCCTAACCAATTTAGATCGTGGGAAGCAATTAAAATCGCTTGCACGGGTAACTTTAATAATACTTGCCCCAAATGACGACGCCATGCTGGATCGAGACCGTTAGTCGGCTCATCCAAAATTAGAATTGTTGGTTCTAGGGCTAAAATCGAGGCTAGGGCGGCTAGGCGTCTTTGTCCACCAGAAAGTTCGTGGGCGGAACGATTGGCGTAGGCTTCTAGACCAAAATCAGCTAATAACTGGCGGGCGCGATCGCTAGCCTCTGCTGCTGACATCCCATAGTTACGTGGCCCAAAGGTAATATCTTCTAAGATAGTCGGCATAAATAGTTGGTCGTTGGCATCTTGGAAGCTAAAGCCAATTTGACGACGCACTTGGGGTAAAGTTTGCGGTTCTACAGGGATGCCATTAATGGTAATTTTTCCTGTTTGTGGTTGTTTTAAGCCGATTAAGTTCTCCAACAAGGTGCTTTTTCCAGAACCTGTTGCTCCCATCAATGCAACGCGATCGCCTTTGTTCAAGGTAAAAGATATTTCCTGTAATACTGGCTCCTGGCGAGAATATGAATACACCAGGTTCTCAACCTCGACTACAGCTGCATGGGGGTTATGGGTTGATAATTGGGGATTAGAAGTTAATGATTTCAAAATTTACAAACTCAATATGTAAGGGAGTAGAGAGGCGATTAATTGCGTCTTAGGTAGAGACACAATTAGTCGCGTCTCTAGTAGGGAGTGGGTTAAATTTTGTAAGAAGTTAGGGTTACACTAGCAGCGATCGCCCAAGCTAGTAACAGGGCAAAACGTTCTTTTGGTCTAAGGGTAGAATCTATGGGTAATTGTCCGTTGTAACCACGAGCTACCATTGCCGCATAGACTCGCTCTGCCCGATCTAGACTACGGAGATACAAAGCTCCAATCATGGCTGCACTGGCATAGCGCAACCATCCCGTAGTTCCATTCAGACCGCGTAGTTGGGCGCTGCGCCGCATTCGCGTTACTTCTGAGAGCAAAATTTCCATATATTGCCCAGCTAATAACAAGTTTTCCTTTAAAGGTGCTGGTACTGGTAAGGTTTTCAGGGCAATGCCGAAACTGTGGGGCGGTAAGGTTAACAAAAAACTATTCATCGTCACCAGACAAACTAGCGAACGAACTAGCAAAAAACTGGCTCGTTCCCATCCCAAGGGCAATGCTAGCAATGATAAAAAAATCAATTCTGTGCCGAGTAATCCTCCCAATTGGCGAATTGGTACGCGCAAGAAGCAAGCCCATAAAATTGCGATCGCGCCATATACACTTAGTCCATACCAGGCATGATGCTTTAATAAAGCTGCTCCCACCACAATCACTAGAGACAGTTGCAAGCGTAGCGGTAAGGAAAGTTTAAGCATTCTTCGGCTTCACTACCTTGGCAATTCCAAAGGCAACAGCAAAGCAAACCGCAGCTCCCACCAGTCCAGCGATACTAGTGCCAATTGGCCCCAAACCCTCAATTCCATAGTCAGCTAAGGGAGTCGGCACAATTATCCGTACTTTCTCTGCTAAGTCAATGAAGCCAGTATTTTCGGCAACTTTCTCCAAACCATCGGGCCATGCTGAAGCAAAGAGTGACAACACTCCCGCAATCAAGAAAATACTGACGATGGGCACTGACCAACCGCGAAACTCGTGCTGTTCGCCTGGTAACAAATCTGGTCGAGCGGTGGCCAGATAAGTCAGCACACCCCCAGTAATCATTCCTTCGCCAATACCAATCAAAATATGCACACCAGTCATGGCTGGTAAAACTATGGCTACCGGTGCAGTTCCTGAGAGGGCTAATTCAATGGCACAAGCGATCGCAGCTACCACTACACTTACACCCGCTGCTATACCAGCAGCCAAAGGTAAGCGCCCTTTAGATCCGCCAAACAACCGTTGCAAGGTTTCGGTTAAAACCCAGCCTACCCAAACACCAATCACTCCCATATTCAAAATATTTGCTCCCAAGGCAGTAATACCACCATCAGCAAATAACACAGCTTGAATAATTAAAACTGTGGCGATACACAAGGTTCCTGCCCAAGGACTGCCCAAAACGATCGCAGCTAAGGTTCCCCCTAACAAGTGACCACTAGTACCTCCTGCTACTGGAAAATTGATCATCTGGGCAGCAAAAATGAAGGCAGTGGTTAGTCCCAATATCGGGGCACGACGAATACCAAAAGCTTCTTGCGATCGCCCGAAGGCAATAAACAGTGCTGCCGCACTCGCTAAACCAGTAGCTCCAGCCACCGGAATAGAAACAAATCCATCAGGAATATGCATGATCTACCCTGTATTTTTAGAGGTTCATTTACTCAAAACAAGCAATAAAACTACGCCATCATTTTAATAACAAACAAAATTTTTCTCTTTTTTGCAATGCCCTATTGGGGGATTTTATAATGTTACTTTTGACATATTTTCAATCCAGTGTCTACTAAATAGTATACTTATTTAGTAACATATTAATTTTTGTTAATCTTAATTTTTTATACTGCTAAATCTTGACAAATCTTCCAAAACGGGACTGTACATATCTAGTCTCATTTGGTTCATCAAATTACTCCTAAAAACAAGTAATAAAGAAACATTCACTGCCTCTTACCCTTATGGAGTAATTCGTTTTTTCAAAAATAAAATAGAAATTTCTAGCTCTTTTACAGTTAAGAAGTAGCTAGAAGTATTTCTCAAAATAATAGTTTTATTTTTTTGTTTTGTAGTGTTTAACTAATTCAATCCTTGTTGCATTAAAAAAATAAGTTTTTACGCGTGTAACAAGCTTATGTAATCAGCATTTGCACTTTATTCTTAACCTTGCTGTAAAAACAATAATCTATAAGCACATTAACAAAATTTCCGATACTCTATATTAGATTAATATTCCCTGTAGTATCATTAAAAAATTATAAAGATATGCTGAATAAACTGTATATTTGCTGACTTAGTTTACTTAAAAGTACAGGACATTTTGCTAAAAAATACGTAATTTTCCGTATAATATCATAAAAACAAGGGGTAAGATGTGAAATTTAGATGAAATTTAGGAAAATAGTGGGAATCAAAGTGCGGAAATTACTAAACTTTCAGGGCAACTAACTGTAACGAAAGGATTCCTCAACTTTTGAGTAACTAGGTTCGGTCAATAAAGTTACCAGATGTTTGATTCTATTTTCCACAGACTTTACACACCCTCGTTTTGCAATTTGGAATATGAAAACAAACTCATCGAACTCGCTGTTAACAGTATCAACTGGGCCACTAAAGATTTCAGAGTTGCCCCCCAACCCCGCGGGTACAGATGATAATTCTATTCATCTTTCTCTAGTAATTCCTACTTATAAAGAGCGCGACAACATCAAGAATGTAGTCAGCATATTGAGTCAATTACTGGATGAATCTATTACAGGAAACTATGAACTAATAGTAGTAGATGATGATAGCCCAGACCGAACCTGGGAGATAGCGCAATCTTTGATGACAGAATACCCCCAGTTGCGGGTGATGCGACGCCAACACGAACGGGGACTGTCCTCAGCAGTAATTCGTGGGTGGCAAGCAGCTAGGGGGAGTGTGTTGGGGGTGATTGATGGAGATTTACAGCATCCACCAGAGATACTAATACAACTGTTGCGTAATATTGAGCAAGGAGCAGACTTGGCAGTTGCTAGCCGTCATGTAGAAGGAGGCGGTGTTAGTAGCTGGAGTTTTGTTAGGCGTTTCTTGTCTCGTGGCGCTCAGTTGTTAGGCTTGGTGATCTTACCGGGGGTATTGGGCAGAGTTTCTGACCCGATGAGTGGTTATTTTATGGTGCGCCGGAGTGCGATCGCAGGTGCAACACTCAATCCAGTTGGATATAAAATTCTCCTAGAAGTCATTGGTCGCGGAAAAGTAGACCAAGTTGCCGAGGTTGGGTATGTGTTTTGCGAACGCAAAGAGGGCGAGAGTAAAGTGACATGGAAGCAATATATAGATTACATCCACCATTTAGTGCGATTGCGGCTTTCCACTGGGCAAGTAGGACGATTGAGTAGAAAAGTCAATTTTCCTGTCGGTCGATTTGTCCGTTTTGGGTTTGTTGGCTTTAGTGGTGTGTTTGTGGATTTAACGGTGTTTCACTTGCTGCGTACTGTAATTCATTTAGGTTTAACTCGCAGTACGATTCTTTCGGCCGGAGTGGCAATTGTAAATAATTTCTTATGGAATGATGTATGGACTTTTAGTGATATTTCTCAGGGTCAACGTGCTTTGCATCAACGTTTCAAGCGATTCTTAAAGTTCAGCGCGGTCTGTTTAGCAGGAGTTATATTACAAGCTTTAATAATTAACTTTCTCTATAATGTCTTGGAAATAAATCAGTATTTAGCTAAGTTGATCGCGATCGCAGTTGCTACCATCTGGAATTTCTGGATTAATTTGAAACTTAGCTGGCGCGTCACAGACGTGAAATAATCACAACGAGGGATTTGAGCTTTAGATTTTTGTTTTTAGATTTTAGAACGAACTTAAATCTCAAACGTCAAATCTACAAATCCATGAGTGTGAGGCCCAGCAATGAGAGTTATTTTCCAAGGTGCATTTTATTTTTACAAACAAATTATCTCGTTGCTACCTGCATCTGCTAACCATTTCCTGCATCTGGCAGATAAAAACTCTGGCTCACAACGCAAGCATTGGCATAATTGGCATCGCCTTCCTCCTTCCTGGGTTCATCTCTTGCTGATCTTAATCTGGTTCATCGTCGGCATCAGCTTGCGCCTCACCAACTTGACTGCAAAGCCTCCTTGGACTGATGAGTTTGCCACCTTGGTGTTTAGCTTGGGGAATACTTTTTTATCAGTTCCCCTCGATCAAGCGATCGCACCTGATATCCTATTACAACCACTGCAACCAAACCCAGCGGCTAGTATTGGTGATGTTATTCATAACTTAGCTACACAAGATAGTCATCCACCACTGTATTTTGTGCTGGCTTACCTGTGGATGAAATTATTTCCTAGCGATGGAGGATTAATATCGCTGTTTGGGGCGCGATTACTACCAGCGATAATCGGCGCTGCCTCCATCCCGTGTGTTTACGTGTTAGGTAGAGTCGCGTTTCGTTCGTCATTAGTAGGACACTTGACTGCTGCCATGATGGCAGTATCACCTTATGGCGTATTTTTAGCACAAGAAGCGCGTCATTACACTTTAGCAATCTTATGGGTAATTGGTTCGCTCACCTGCTTAGTAACTGCCACACGTCATATTCAAAACCGCACACCTTTACCTATATGGATAGCGCTTTTCTGGATAGGAATTAATGCTTTAGGTATTGCTACTCATTATTTTTTCACCCTTACCCTTTGCACAGAAGCTGTAGTTTTGATTTGTCTGGCTTTGTTTCAATTGCAAACTAGTAGTTCGCCAAGTGAACTTGGCAGGGTAAAGGATAAGGGCGAAAGGGGAAAGGTTTTAAATCCTTTCCCCTTTCCCCTTTCCCCTTTCCCCAGCCCTCACCCAGCATTTTTGGGTTGGCAGACTACTAGCAGCAAATTTTTTCTCCTCTTTTCTCCTCCCTGGCGACGCATCTATGCCGTTGCTATAGGTACTTGTGTGGCAGGTTTAATTTGGATACCAACCTGGCTAGAGAATGAAAATCGTGGTGCTTTGACCGAGTGGATTCGAGGTTCGCGCGTTGGACTAGATTGGTTAAGCCCCATTTTTCAAGCTTTAGGAACATTGATTGCAATGATTTCCCTATTACCAGTCGAATCTTCTCAAGCTTTGGTTGTGATTCCTTCTGGAGTGGTGATGCTGACTTTCTTTATTTGGGCAGTACCAATTTTGCTGCGTGGGATTAAAATTCAACTACAGCACCCAAAAAGTCGAATGATGATTCAGGTGCTTGCGGGAGTAGTTATCAGTGCGATCGCTTTATTCTTTATCTTTACGTACTTTTTGGGTATTGACCTAACTAGGGGTGCTAGATATAACTTTGTTTACTTTCCCGCGATCGTTGTTTTACTAGGCACAAGTCTCGCAGTTTGTTGGCATCCTCCCCAAGAATGGATGGAAACAGAGCAAGGGAAAAATGGGATAACAAGCATAGGTAAATGGGGAATAAACGGGAAAAAAGCCGTAATGTTAATTTGGTTAATGGGATTTTTCAGTGCAGTTACAGTAATCTGCAATCTCGGCTATCAAAAATATTATCGCCCTGACCTGTTTGTGCAACTAATTCAACAAACATCCCCAACACCAGTACTGATTGCCACCACCCACAAAACTTATGTACACACTGGCGAAATGATGGGAGTTGCTAGGGAGATTAAACTTGCCAATTCACTCCAAAATCCCCTGTTTCTCCTTGCTCATCAAAACCAAGATCCGAATGCTTCCACCATTGCTCTAGAAAATACTTTAAAAAAATTACCACGACCTTTTGACTTGTGGCTGGTAAACTTTCACGCACCCGTAGCAGAAACCGTGAAAACATGCGCTATATCTGATACTAAATCAATGCCTAGCGTAGACGGCTACGAATATGAACTTTATCATTGCCAATAAGCTGGGAACTGGGGGAAAGAGGGCAGGGGAAGTAGGGGAAGTAGGGGAAGTAGGGGAGCAGGGGAGCAGGGGAGCAGGGGAGCAAGTATTTCCTTTCTGCCCCTATCCCCTCTGCCCCTCTGCCTCTTTCCCATGCCCCATACCCAATCTAGTACAGCGCGGCAAAAATCAAGCTACCATTTTAAAACTTGCAAAAGCCTTGTACAAAACTTTTGACTTTTGACTTTTAACTTTTAACTTTTGACTTCCGCCTTGCGGTAATGCATCTTGTGGAAGTTCCTCAAATATCAATATCCATAGGAGACTAGAGAAAGAAGAACAAAATATATCTGACACGTTTTCAAGCAGCGAAAGCTGTAACTAATTAAGGAGGATTTATGCGTGCAGTACTGATGGCAGGGGGTTCGGGAACGCGTCTTCGCCCGTTAACTTGCGATCTGCCCAAACCGATGGTGCCGATTCTAAATCGACCAATTGCCGAACATATTATCAATCTCCTCAAACGACATCAAATTACAGAAGTTATTGCAACATTGCATTATTTACCTGATGTCTTGCGAGACTACTTTCAAGATGGCAGCGATTTTGGTGTCCAGATGACTTATGCTGTCGAAGAAGATCAGCCTTTGGGTACAGCAGGCTGTGTAAAAAATATTGCCGAACTTCTTGATGAAACCTTTTTAGTCATTAGCGGTGATAGCATAACAGATTTTGACCTGACGGGGGCGATCGCATTTCACAAACAAAATAAGTCAAAAGCTACTTTGATTTTAACCAGAGTTCCCAACCCGATTGAGTTTGGGGTGGTGATTACCGATGAGGAAAGACGAATTCGGCGATTTTTAGAAAAACCCTCTAGTAGTGAAATTTTTTCCGATACCGTCAACACTGGCACTTACATTCTCGAACCAGAAGTTTTAGAATATCTGCCAGCAAACATTGAATGTGACTTTTCCAAAGACTTATTCCCCTTACTATTAGCAAAAGATGAGCCAATGTATGGTTACATCGCTCAGGGTTACTGGTGTGATGTCGGTCACTTAGATGCCTATCGTGAGGCTCAATATGATGCCTTAGATCGGAAAGTGCAATTAGATTTTGCCTACAAAGAGGTTTCTCATGAGTTATGGGTAGGCCAAAATACTTACATCGACCAGACGGCTGTGATTGAAACCCCAGCAGTGATTGGTGATAATTGCCGCATCGGTGCAAGAGTACAAATTGAGGCCGGAACTGTAATTGGAGATAATGTCACTATTGGCGCTGATGCCAATCTCAAACGTCCCATAGTGTGGAATGGGGCATTTGTTGGCGATGAAGCACATCTTTCTGCCTGTGTAATTTCCCGTGGCACTCGTGTAGACCGCCGCGCCCATGTGTTAGAAGCTGCTGTTGTGGGTTCGCTTTCCACGGTGGGAGAAGAAGCCCAAATTAGCCCCGGCGTGCGCGTTTGGCCCAGCAAAAAGATTGAGTCAGGGGCAGTTTTAAACATTAACTTGATTTGGGGGAACACCGCCCAACGAAATTTATTCGGTCAACGTGGTGTTCAAGGATTAGCTAATATCGACATCACCCCAGAATTCGCGGTGAAATTGGGAGCTGCTTACGGTTCTACTTTGAAACCTGGTTCTAAGGTAACGGTTTCCCGTGACCAGCGTAATGTTTCTCGGATGGTGACGCGATCGCTGATTGCTGGTTTAATGTCTGTAGGTATTGATATTCAAAATCTTGATGCCACAGCTATCCCCATTGCCCGCACAGTTATACCCACAATGTCGGTAGCTGGTGGTATCCATGTGCGGGTACATCCCGATCGCCCTGACTACATTTTGATTGAATTCATGGATACCAAGGGCATTAATATCACCAAAGCCCTAGAAAAGAAAATTGAAGGGGCTTACTTTAAGGAAGATATGCGGCGGGCGCTAATTCATGAAATTGGCGATGTATCTTATCCTAGCCAAGTCATGGATCGCTACTGCACTGCTTTTGAGAAACTGTTGCATGTTCATACACTCCGCAACAGTCGCGCCAAGGTAGTGATTGATTATGTTTATGCGGTATCGGGGGCAGTTTTACCCCAAATGTTGGATAAATTTGGTGCTGATGCAGTCGTACTGAATGCCAGTGTCAATAAAACGGCGATGTCAATCACTGACAGAGAAGGACTGCTGACTCAGTTAGGTCATGTAGTGGAAGCATTAAAAGCTAACTTTGGAGTGCAAGTATCCGCTAATGGAGAACAACTAATTTTAGTTGATGAATCAGGCTACCCAATTCGCGGGGAAATGTTAACAGCACTGATGGTAGACATGATATTAACGGCTAACCCCAGAGGAACGGTAGTAGTGCCAGTTCATGCTTCCAGCGCTATTGAACAAGTCGCCCGTCGCCACGATGGTAGAGTGATTCGCACCAAAGCCAACCCCACAGCTTTAATGGAAGCTTGTCAAAAGAATCCGAATGTGGTGTTAGGAGGTAGTGGAGATACTGGTTTTATTTTCCCGCAACTGCATCCGGGATTTGATTCCATGTTCTGCATTGCGAAGATAATTGAGATGTTGACTATCCAGGAGCGATCGCTTGCTGCTGCGCGGTCAGAATTGCCCCGTGTAATTCACAAAAGTTATACAATTCGCTGCCCGTGGACAGCTAAGGGTGCTTTAATGCGTTACTTGGTGGAAACTCACCCAGCCCAAAACCTAGAACTCATCGATGGAGTGAAAATTTGTCAACCCTACGATGATAGTTGGCTGTTAGTTTTACCAGATGCTAGCGAACCATTGGTGCATTTGTATGCCAATAGCAACGATCGCGAATGGGTAGATGAGACTGTGAGAAACTACCGCACCCGTGTTCAGTCGTTTGTGGAAAGACAACAAGAATATCAACCAGCCGAAGTTTAATTCGTAATGGGCTACGCTAACATAATTCGTAATTCGTAATTGAATTCTTTAATTACGAACTACGAATTAACAATTACGAATTATCTTGAGGGGGTTCCAAATTATCATTGAGAACATTCTGGTAAATTTTTCTCAGCGTAATTGCAATCAAAATAAATTAAAGCTTCTCTAGTAGAAGCAAATCCTTGAGTTGTTGTATATGGATCACTTTCTGGATTTGCTTCATATCGCCAAATTTTCAAATAGTAATAATTATCATCTGTAGACCATAATTCGTAACGGTAATTACCTCCTGAACCCTGACTATTTAAATAGTCAGCTAGTGCTGTATTTGATGTAGATACAAAGCTCAACACAGTCAAAACAGGAATTACAGCTAGTTTTAGTATTTGGATTAATTTCATAAATGCACAAAAAACTTACTCCCTCTAGATTCCTCTACGGAAGTTGTTTTTGAAACCAGTAATTATTAGGGATGTTTTGTGAGGATATCGTAAGGTACTTGGTTTGACTAGATAATTAGTCTTTCAAGACGCGAACTATCGCGTCTCTACAAACTTTATCGATATTTTTAGCAGCGATCGCACTATTTATCAATCAATTTTATTGATTAAATACCGGAAAACTGCCTTCAGCAAATTGTTCTAGAAAAGAGTCTGATTTATTCTCCAGAGGTTTGAAAAACTGCCTGTGTTCCTCTATTTGGGGTGCCGGAAAACACGAATAACTGTTGATTCTCTGGTAAAGCCGAACCTTCACCGAGATAACGATGAAGTCCTACTGCCATATCTCCTGTAGGAGTGAGTCTGAAACTAACTTCTTCAAATTCAGCTTCACGCAAAAGTTTGCGGACAGTATCAGAATGGCGAATACCCTTAGTGTCTCCACGAGTCCAAATTATCAAGGAACCTTTTTTACTTAATAAACTTAGGTTCTGAAGTAAACGCTTCAATTCAGCTTCGTCAGCTAGATTACCGAATATACCACACACAATAACAATGTCTGCTGGCACTGCTCCTGCATAGTTGGAGGAATTTGTCGCATCGCCATTAACAAACTCAATTTGCTTTGCCAAACCAGCTGATTCTATAGCTAGTCTTCCACGTTCAACTAACTTCGGGTCTAGTTCAACGAGTCGTGCGTGAACATCTTTTGCACGGGAGTGCTTTGATAGCGTTCCCAATAAATCCCTTCCATCACCCGCGCAAACACTGACTACACGAATGATTCCCGGTAAAGATGCATCCAAGCTATGAGAAATATATTCCCGAACAATTTGCAGTCGCTGCTGTAATGTTGGTTCACTATTGTAGAGATCGTGCCATTCAAACCAGTCTTTTGGCATAAGGGGCAATTTCCGTTTGATTTAAACTATCCTCTTGCAGAGTGCGTTATTCGCTCTTACTATAAAATACGGTAAATTGATAAATTTACAGTACTTAGATTGGTTAAGAAACATTACCACATAACTCTTCCCAAATCAAGTCTTATATCGCTTTTAGGCTCAACCCTTTTGTTCAGGCGTTCATCTTACTACCTGTATTCGAGTAAGTGCGAGATTTCTGACCAATTAAGGTACGAGAATTCTTACTACCTCGTCTCGTTTTCAGTTTGTTTCCTGAAATACTTAACAAAAGTTTACTTGAATAAATGAAAAAGACTCTCAATAAGTCTGATACTATATCTTCAGAGTTATTGAGAGTAATACTCATTAAGCAGCTCATGTATTTTTGTGCGCCTTTATTGAAATTGATAATTTAGAAGTTATAGGTATTTATGTCTGATTCATTTGATATTTTATGGTTAAGTGCTAGTCCTGTTTTGCAGCGTTTTGATAAACCATTACTTGAATATTTATCTGGGCATATAAACGTCGCCCAGTGGGAATACCAGCAAACTAAAGATGAAGCCAGTTCCATAGATCAAGCTGTAGAGTTGCTGTATGAGTTTTTAGAATGGTGCGATCGCCCCGTGCATTTAGCAGGGCATGGTATGGGTGGTGCGATCGCCTTAACCTTTGCGCGGCGATTTCCGCAAAAAGTGCGATCGCTTACCCTGCTAGCAGTAGCAGCTCAACCTGCAAACAATTGGCAAGCTCACTATTACTTTCAACGACAACTTTTTAGCATCAGCCGCGAGCTAGTTTTAGCAAGCACCGTTCGCAGTCTTTTTGGAAATCAACCACCTCATACTACTAAAAAGTTAGTAGCTGCCTTAGATAAAGATTTAGAACAATCTCCATCATCGCACTCTTTATTTAAGTTGGTTTATTTATCCAAAGGTGGAGTTTCTATGCCAATGATGGTGTGTGGTAGCAAGAGCGATCCGGTAGTCAACTCAACTGTATTGCATGATTGGTTAAATTGGTTGAAGCCAGAAGATAAGCTTTGGGAATGCCCAGAAGGATATCATTTTTTTCACTACTTCTATCCTCAAAAAGTCGGCGAGCAAATTTTGAGTTTTTGGCAACACCATCATCCGCATCTGCTAGAAGTATCTGCACTATCTTTTAGCAGTTTTACAAATTGATCTCTGGCGAAAAGCCTTACGGCTACGCACTTGTGATATTGAGGTGTTTTGGGGTGCGTAGCTTGCCGCCGTAGGCATCGCTAATTAACAGTTTTTTGCTCTCATGCACTACTACTTAACTTATAGTTAGGAATAGGCTGATTGCTAATCACTGCATACAGAACATCTGGGTCGAGATCGGCTCCTGATTGCCATTGGATTGTGCCTAATTCGTGGTTTAATTCAACCTGAGCAAAGTATTTTTGATCTTGCAAAGGTGCAAAAACACCTGTAAATTTAATCAGCTTACTGAGATCAACTATTCCTTCCATTTTGTCTTCAAAACAGATATATAGTTGATAATTTTCTCTTGGTTCTACTGCAATAATATCTTTTAACATATTTTACTACTCCAATGGTAAGACCCTATTGAGGGTTTGATTATCTCTAGCTAGTTCCCAGTTTTCCATCAATTCACTCTGATGTAAAGTCGCCCATTCTGATATCAGCTTAAAAGCTCTAGAGCTAAGTTTACCTTCTAAAATTTCTAAGGTTTCAATGCTAATAATGGCTTTTTGTTGATTGTATCTTACGTGAAAATGTGGGGGCGGATGGTCATTATAATACATAGTGATGATCATCCCGAAAAAACGACTAATTTCTGGCATACTTTATTCTCTCTTCAGGATGTATTAGAACCCAATGTGCGTCTACGCCTTAACTAACGTCTAACATTGGAAGATCGGGTAATAAAAAATTGCCAAATGGCAATTTTTTATTTGGCATTTCTACGAGGCTTCTGATTGTACATTTCTCGCAGCTTTTGAAGATACTCCGGTTCAGTCTCAATTTTGATCCAGATATGGTGTACCAACGCTAGCCTCTGTTTGTGCTTCTCATTTGGCATTCTGCGGTCAACTCCCTGAGAAAACCAATGATTGACGGTTGTTATTGAACAGTCACAAATAAAAGCGATGATAATTAAAGACCTAAAAGAGTATCAAAAATATGAAAATGCAGCTTTAGAGGTGATGCACGAGTTAGCTATATCCATTGTTGACTGCTTAGATAAGAAACTGTACTTACAAAGTCCGTGGGTGAGACTTAAGAGAAAATGTTCAGTGACAATAAGAGTTTCAACGGAGCATGAAGACTTATTTGAGTCGTCATCGCTAGCAAAATTACTAAGATCGCATCAATCCTTTGGTAATTCCCAAGATTAATTTTAGGCAAATATCGCTAACTCGGTTTCTGGGTCAAAAAAGTGAATTTTCTCTGGAGTTAGAGATAACCAAAGTTGCTCACCAGGTTGTACAAATCGGTCTGGCGGTATTCGTACTTGTAGATAGTTACTTATAGATTTAGGTTGAGATCCCGGTTCGGCAATCCTAACAGACAAGAAAGAATCGTTACCTAAATTCTCTACCAAATCTACTTGCACTGGGAGATTTTTGGTAGCAGGCATACTCAAGTTAAAGTGTTCTGGACGAATGCCTAAAATTAAAGTTTTTCCATCATATTTTTGTAAAGCTTTTCCCCAAACTTCTGGGAGGGTGAAACGAAACTGGGAACAAGTAATCAATAGAGGGGCATGAAATTCCACAGGAATAAAATTCATCGGTGGTGAACCAATGAATTCTGCTACAAAAAGGTTAGCAGGACGGTTGTAAAGTTCTAAGGGAGAAGCGACTTGCTGAATTTTCCCCTCAGACATAATCGCAATACGATCGCCCATTGTCATCGCTTCTGTTTGGTCGTGGGTAACGTAAATTGTCGTTGTCCCCAATTGACGCTGCAATTTGACAATTTGGGCGCGGGTTTCCGCCCGCAGTTTGGCATCTAAGTTAGAAAGCGGTTCATCCATTAAGAATACTTGGGGGTCACGCGCGATCGCTCTTCCCAATGCAACCCGTTGTCTTTGTCCCCCAGAAAGCTGTTTGGGTAAGCGATTCAGCAATGTTTCGATTTGCAACAGCTGGGCAACGCTACGCACCTGTTCATCCACCGCCCGTTCTTTGTCAGAAGTGTAGCGCAGTCCTTTAGGTAACTTTCTTGTCGTCCCTACAAAGAGATTTTCTGCCCACGCCTGAAGATATTGAGACGAGGAAGTATTTTCTCCTCTGCTCCCCTGCTCCTCGGTCACTGAGCGTAGCCGAAGTGCTGCTCCTCTGCTTCCCCTGCGGCGCAGCCCAAAGGCGATGTTGTCATACACCGTCATGTGGGGATAGAGGGCGTAATTTTGAAACACCATTGCGATGTCGCGTTCTTTGGGTGGTAAGTCATTGATTAAGCGATCGCCTATCCAGATATTACCGCCAGTCATCACTTCTAACCCGGCGATTAATCGCAGCAGAGTGCTTTTACCACAACCAGAAGGGCCTACCAGCACCATAAATTCGCCATCTGCGATCGTCAGGTTAATCCGCCGCAAGACGTTGATACTTCCCGCGCGCTCTTGCCCTTCATCAATTTTCTCCCCAGAGGTGAGGGGAGATTGGGTTTGTGAGGTAATACTTTCCCCTTTACGCGGGGAAAAACTTTTATAAACGTTTTCTAAAACAACTTGGGACACAACTAATTTGGGGATTGGGCAACTTGTACTGAGTTTCGACTGCGCTCAACTACCGCGAAGTCAAAGTATGGGGCATTGGACAAAGGACTAATGACAAATGGCTAATAACCAATGACAGTTTAGCGCCCATCATAATACACCTTCAGGGTAAATACGAAAAGTTAAAAAAACAGCTTGCGCCATCAAAAACAAACTATCGTGAATTTTAGGGCTATCAGGAGGTGTTGTTATGACTACCGATGTACCTAAAAATCTTTCCCAAGACCCAAGCGTTAATCCTGTCCATGACATTGTAGACCGACAAACCACAGATTGTTGCATTGTGGGTGGAGGCCCGGCAGGAGCAGTATTGGCGCTGTTGTTAGCGCGTCAAGGCATTTCGGTGATGCTGCTGGAAGCACACAAAGACTTTGATCGCGACTTTCGCGGCGATACGATTCATCCATCAGTGATGGAAATTATGGAGGAATTGGGACTTAGCGATCGCTTGCTAAAACTCCCCCATACCAAAATGCGCCAAATTAGTATTCAAACTCCTGAAGATACTGTCACATTCGCAGATTTTAGTCATCTGAAAACTCATTATCCCTACATTACAATGCTTCCCCAGGTGAAATTTCTGGAGTTCATCACCCAAGAAGCACAAAAATATCCTAGTTTCCATCTGGTAATGGGTGCGAATGTACAGGAATTAATTATGGAAAATGGCGTAATTCAAGGTGTCCGCTATCGGGGAGGCGGTGGTTGGCATGAAATCCGGGCAATAGTGACAGTTGGTGCAGACGGTCGCCACTCACGTTTACGCCACCTGGGTGAGTTTGAATCCATCGAAACCTCGCCGCCAATGGATGTCCTCTGGTTTCGCCTACCGCGTCAGCCAGAAGACCCTGAAGGGGGAATGGGGCGCTTTGGTCAAGGTAAGCTAATCGCCATGCTTGACCGTGGTGATGAGTGGCAAGTTGCCGATGTTATCCCCAAGGGAGGCTATCAACAACTACGGGCTGCGGGTTTGGAGGAATTAAAAAAATCTGTTGTCGAAGTCGTGCCAGAATTCCAGCAACGCATCCAAAATTTACATGATTGGTCACAAATAGCTTTTCTCTCAGTCGAGTCCAGCCGTGTCAAACACTGGTATCGTCCAGGACTCTTACTCATCGGTGATGCCGCTCATATAATGTCCCCTGTTGGTGGAGTAGGCATTAACTACGCGATTCAAGATGCTGTAGTCGCAGCGAATGTACTCAGCAAACCGCTCAAAAACGGACAAGTACAACTTAGCGACCTAGCAAAAGTACAGCGTCAACGTGAGTTGCCCACACGCATCATTCAGGCGTTTCAAACTTTTATCCAAAAACGTGTATTGGCCCCGGTTCTCACCTCAAATCGCACCTTTGTACCACCTGGGTTTTTGCGCTTACCCATCTTGCGCGACCTTCCAGCCAGGTTGATTGCCTTGGGTGTTTTTCCAGTTCACATCAAGGCTTAATGTTTGCCAAGAATTTTTTCTATTTGATCAATGGGTGGTACAATTATACTACTCCATGCAGAATTCAATGCTCATTTAGTCAAGCGAAGGTGGCGGGCGGCATACACAATGCTGTTCAAAGCGAGCGCTTGGCTTTTATGCTAGAAATGACTAAAAAGAATTCAGCACCCAGGTAGTCGTCGAGCGTAGCCGAAATGAGTCAGAAGTCAGAATTGATAAGGATTTTAGTATGATTGATATATTCATTCATCAAGTGTTCTTCTGACTCTTGAATTCTATTCTCAAAATGGATGTAGAAAAGTTGTTCAAACATTATTAAAAAATGCAAAAAATTAAACCTATCTAGATATTAATTGGCACTACATAGAAAAACCCCTCTTTTTCAATCAGTACTTTTTGCAGTCAGGAGTAATTTTAATGAACAGCTGCGTTTTGATGGCGGAAATTATTAACGAACCACAACTCCGCTATACAGCCGATAATTTGGGAGTCACGGAAATGCTGGTGCAGTTTCCCAATTCCCAGAAACCAGAAGATCCGCCAGCCACCCTGAAAGTTGTCGGCTGGGGGAATTTAGCGACAGAAATTCAGCAAAACTATCACCAAGGCGATCGCGTCATCTTGGTAGGACGTTTAACGATGAATACTGTTGATCGTCAAGAAGGTTTTAAAGAAAAACGCGCTGAATTGACAGTACAACAAATTCAATCTGTTGGAGGTAGTTTTGATACCGATCCATCTCCCTCAGCAACCGCAACTCCATCATTTACTGAAACCGCTCCACGACAACCATCAGCATCTCGTCCTGCACAGAAAGAGGTTCCCAGTTACGATTCACCACGTTCAGCGCCTACCCCAGCGACAAATCCTGTTGGTGTTACGACCCAAGCGACAAGTTACGAACCCGTACCCCAACCCACAAATTATGAGCGAACCACTTATCCAGCAGTGAAAGAGCAAGAACCAGATCCAGATGATATTCCGTTTTAAACTTGGTAGTTGAGCGTGTATTCAATTTGCTAACTAACATTACGATTAGACAATTTCTATAAATAGCCATCCTTTGGGATGTGCTATTTTTTTGTCTGCGTTGACGCTTTGCGTTTTTTCGTGAGGCATCGCTGATACTAATTCTGCATTTATCTGGTTCTAGTAAAGGTTAGGGTTACTTACAGCTATGTATAATTGAAAACTATCAAAACAAAACACTAGCGCTTTGTCAACCGCAAATTATATGAGTAACTTTGTTAGCAGTTCAGTTGAAGCTTTGGATAACCTGACTGTAACTTGGGAACGCTTGATTCCCAAGCGCATGGCTAAAGATTCAGCGAGTCGCAAGATCGTGGAGCTACATCTTGGACGCTACGAAACTGCAACTAAGTATGTCTTGGGAAAAAGAGTTTTAGATATAGCATGTGGCAGTGGATATGGTAGCCAAATGCTTCGTGTGGCAGGCGCAAGCAGTGTAGTTGGAGTCGATATATGCTCACAGATTGTGGAATATGCGAACAAACACTACCAAATACCCGGAATAGAGTTCATTTGCGCTGATGCAGAGCAATTTGAGTGTTCAGAGCCTTTTGACGTTGTTATCTCCTTTGAGACGATAGAACATTTAAAAAATCCGACCTATTTTTTAAAACAACTCAGTAATTATTTAACCAGCAATGGTATATTGATGATGTCTGTACCACTAGGTGAAACGCGTCATTTTGATCCATACCACCTTCATGCCTTCACTCACGAGCAAATATTTACGCTTCTGGAAACAACAGGTTTTTGTGTAGATTATTACCGTTGCGACCAGTGTTTTTTGACTCGTCGTGAGTTGCTTTACTGGAGACAACTATACTCAGAATCCAGCCCATCGTTTTGGGAATTGTTGTTTACTCGAAAGGGATGGCAGATTATACACGACGTTGTGCTTCAGGGTGGTTTTGATGCTCCTCAACTGTTGGTTATTGCTTATAAAGATAGATAAAGTCTCGTACTTCGGCAGATAATGGCTAACTGTAAGTTGCATCTGTGGGCGATCGCAAGCAGTTCTACATTACAAATGTATGTATATTGTGGAAGTATATGATGTCAATTGTGGTTAAAGTTTAAGCAGTGAAAACTGCCAGGGAGTATAAAAACCAAATTTACCCACATAATAGATTAAAACTATTGTTAAAATCCAAATAATTTTAAGTTAGAATTTCCTACCCAACTCCTATGAGAGAAACTGTCCTAGAGGTTCGCAATCTCCAAGTTGAATTTCCCGGTGATGGCAACACTGTCAAAGCTTTGGATGGTATTTCCTTTGCGCTGCATCGAGGTGAAACTCTAGGAATAGTAGGAGAATCGGGGAGTGGAAAATCGGTGACAGCCTTAGCTGTGATGGGTTTGTTGCAAACTCCCGGTATAGTGACTGGCGGTGAAATCTGGTTTCGTCCGCAGGAGAATGCCAACGCCATCGATTTGGTAACATTGCCTCCTGAGCAAATGCAGTTACACCGGGGTGGCGACATCGCCATGATTTTTCAAGAACCGATGAGTTCGCTCAATCCGGTTTATAACATCGGGTTTCAGCTAACAGAAGCGATTATGCGGCATCAAAAGGTGTCAGCAGCCCAAGCACGACAAATTGCGATCGCAGGTCTGCAAGAGGTAAAACTTCTACCTAGCGATGAGGATATCCAGCAGCAGTATATCGAAACTTGGCACACTTCGGCACCTTTCGGCTTCGCTCAAGGCAAGAAGCTCAGTGACCATCAAACCAACGCCAATTTATCTAAACCAGATGGACCAAAGTTGGCACAGTTGGTTAAAGAACACAAAGAAGCCATGCTGGAACGCTATCCTCATGAACTTTCTGGAGGTCAGTTGCAACGGGTGATGATTGCAATGGCAATTTCTTGTAATCCATTGATTTTAATCGCCGATGAACCAACCACAGCTTTAGATGTGACGGTGCAAGCGACTATTTTGGAGTTAATGCGAGAATTGCAGCAAAGCCGTGACATGGCAATGATTTTTATCACCCACGACTTGGGGCTAATTTCAGAAATTGCTGACCAAGTAGCGGTGATGTATAGAGGTAAAGTTGTCGAATCTGGTACTTCTGGGCAAATTTTCAGCAGTCCCAAGCATCCATATACTAAAGGTTTGATAGCTTGTCGCCCCACACTTGACCGCCGTCCCCAAAAATTACTCACTGTTTCTGACTACATGAGTGCAGAAGAGACGCCAACGGGACAAGTTGTCATTCAGCCGAAAGAACCTGCACAACCCACAGAAGTCACCAAAGAAGAGATTGCTGCAAGATTGGCAAACTTCAATGAATTGGAACCCCTGCTGCAAATCCGCAACCTGAAAGTTGGTTTTCCTGTGCGCGGGGTGTTTGGTGGGACAAAACGCTACAATATGGCAGTTAATGGCGTTTCTTTTGATGTTAAACCAGGAGAAACACTAGGTTTGGTGGGAGAATCTGGTTGCGGTAAAACGACCCTTGGCAGAACCTTGCTGCGATTAATTGAACCGATGAGTGGTCAGATTATCTTTGAGAAACAAGATATTACTAGTCTCAAAGGAGAACGGTTGCAAAAACTGCGGCGGGAAATGCAGATAGTCTTCCAAAATCCTTTTAGTTCCCTCGACCCACGGATGAGGATTGGGGATGCGGTGATGGAACCATTATTAATTCATGCCGTTGGGAAGACTAAGCAACAACGACGCCAGCGAGTAGTCGAACTCTTAGAACGGGTGGGGTTGAGTGCAGATGCGATTAACCGTTATCCTCATCAGTTTTCTGGCGGTCAACGCCAACGGATTTGTATAGCTCGTTCTTTGGCGTTAAATCCTAAGTTTATCATCTGCGATGAATCAGTTTCAGCGCTGGATGTTTCAGTACAGGCGCAGGTATTAAATCTTCTCAAAGAGTTACAGTCAGACTTTCAGCTTACCTATATCTTTATTTCTCATGATTTAAGCGTGGTGAAATTTATGAGCGATCGCATTTTAGTTATGAATCGCGGTCAAATTGTTGAAGAAGGCACAGCTGAAAGCATTTACCAAGAACCCAAAGAAGAATACACGCAAAAATTAATTGCTGCGATTCCTACTGGTAGTGCTGAACGGGTGCGAAGTCGTCATCTGAAGGCTTTATAGTTCAAAGGGCGGTTGTAAACCAATCTGACTTTTCAGTTATGTGGAAAAGCGCACGAAAAACCTAACCCCCTAACTCTCAACACGTCGCGGGAAGGGGGAAAATTCAAAGTCTCTCTCCTTTTAGGAGAGAGATTTAGAGAGAGGTTTTCCAAATGACCTAAATTGTCAGATAAACCAATACAGTTCAGTTAAACATTTCTTTCTTCTCTTCCTTCTCTTTCTTTGCGTTCTTCTCTGACGAGACGCTGCGCGAATGCGTCCTACCCTGCGGGTTCACCCTTGGCGTTCTCGAAGAGTAGCCGCTTTGCGTCTATGCGGTAGCCTGCGGCAAGCCGTTCGCGTAGCGTCTCGTAGAGAAGCGTCTACGTTAAAAAAATTGACTTTGATAAAGAGATAAAGAGTTATATCAGGTTCGCTTGATTACTTATTAAGCCCGAAGAACCCCACCCCGCCAAAGCTATGCTTTGTCTCCCCTCCCCGCAAGCGAGGAGGGGTTGCGGGTGGAGTTCTTTTATTATGGATAATTTGGCGGACATGATATTAATTAAACATTAACTGCCGAGTTCAAAGGCTCATAAACATAAACCGCGTCTATACAGGCAAAACCCACGGAGGTGGGTTATAAAATTCTTTTTCAACAGATATTTGTGCAAACAAAGTTAATCACATCTGCAAGTCCTGATTGAGTTTTTAAATTAGTAAAAATAAAAGGTTTATCACCGCGCATTTTTTTTGCATCTCGTTCCATCACACTTAAATCTGCACCAACATAGGGCGCTAGGTCAGTTTTGTTAATCACCAACAAATCAGATTTAGTAATACCAGGGCCACCTTTGCGGGGAATTTTATCGCCTGCTGCAACATCTATGACGTAAATCGTTAAATCCACCAATTCTGGACTAAAGGTAGCAGCTAAATTATCGCCCCCACTTTCTAAAAATACTAAATCCAAATCGATAAAACGTTCCTCTAACTGTTCAATTGCCGCCAAATTCATCGAAGCATCTTCGCGGATGGCAGTGTGAGGACAACCACCAGTCTCTACACCCAAAATGCGATCGCTAGCCAACGCCTGAGAACGCACCAAAAACTGAGCATCCTCTTGAGTATAAATATCATTCGTCACCACCGCAATTTGATACTGCTCACGCAACCCCTTACACAAAGCATCCACCAAAGCTGTCTTTCCCGAACCCACCGGGCCAGCAACCCCTACTCGAAATGCATTCATTGTTATTTGTCCTTTGTGATAATTACGAATTACGAATTACGAATTACGAATTATTTTGACTAACTCCTAAACAACCTTGTATACTGCGTTTCATGCTGCATACTCGCTAGTGACAAACCCCAACTACAACAGGCAAGTTCATCATCTTCCAACGCGAGAATTTCTAACGCCGCAACGCTAAATAATGGTTGCAAATCTAGCAATAATTGCTGTCCTGCTGTTTGCCCAAGGGGGATAAGTTTTACGCCAGCAGTAATCAAATTACTTGCCCAACTGTGCAGATATCCCAGTAATGCAGCGTTGATACTGATTTGCCAATGGGCAATGGCAATGCCAAAAGCGATCGCATAATTGCAAGGATTTCCTACAGCATTAGCAATAGGTACAATCTGCGGTTCTAGCTTACCAAGTAATTGAATGAGCGATCGCCCCATCTGCCAACTAGAGGCGCGTAATTCTTCTGTTTCCCTAGCAGCGGATAACCACAGATTCCAACGGCATAGGGACTCAACATCACCTATTTTTACAGCTTGCTGCGATCGTACCATTACCGCTGCTTCTAACCTAATTGCCCCATAGAGCAACTCTGCTTTTAACCAATCTTTGAGATGTGTGTGGTTAGCGATCGTACCATTTTCTACCAGCATTTCCAAACCTTCAGAATAGCTATATGCTCCCACAGGTAAAGCGGGACTAGCGAGCTGCAAAATACTCAAAAGATGGCTATCAGTGAGCATGATGCTGTTGTCCATAAGCTCCCAATTCTGGCTGAAACGGTAACATTTCCTCTTTAACTTCTAACCCCAGTTGTTCCAACATCGT
This sequence comes from Nostoc sp. DedQUE09, assembly GCF_034530915.1. Classification (NCBI taxonomy): domain Bacteria; kingdom Bacillati; phylum Cyanobacteriota; class Cyanophyceae; order Nostocales; family Nostocaceae; genus Nostoc; species Nostoc sp. DedQUE09. Next base: position 33,918 of record NZ_JAVRCE010000013.1, on the reverse strand, counting down.
GCGTAAAACAGAATCTGAAGACAAACGTAAATAAGTCAGAGTAATTTCTACAGGTACATGGCGATTTCCTAGATGGTATGCGGCTCGTAATAATAAAAGTGGTGTTTGGGCAAAGGCAGTCAGCACTAGTTCTGGTTTGGCAGTAATTCTGATTAAACTGGTATGGGTTTCTTCTTGCAGAATATCGCCATCGTGTAAGACAGTTCCTCTGGGTAAATGTAAAAACACAACTTTACCATCTCCTGTTTCAAAGCGATGACGACTGCGGGTGCGTTCTTCTGCTGTCAGCGCCAGAGTAAAACTAACTGCGGCATCGCTATTAGGTGGTTTGAGTTGGGTAAACATCAGCATACATTTCGTCTAATCTTCGGTTTTTTATGATGGTTATAGTCTAAGCCGTAACGAAAAAGTCATTCCCAGAGCTAATATAATCATATCCCTGATGCTTGTAATTACAGGTTTTATGCCACTTTATTGTTTGCTATTTTGCCAATAGTTTGAATGTAACCGAATGTAAACTATTGATGAACTTGCGTAAAACCTTGCAAGCTGCCCGATTGATAGTTGAGGGTTCAATCAGTAAGTTTACACACACAAAGAACTTTCACAAGTCCATGAACTGAAATCTTTAAAGGAAATTAATCACTATGATTATAGTCATGAAACTGGGTACTCCATCCACTGAAATTGAGCGCGTGGCTACTGAAATAAGTCATCGTGAATTTGCAGCAGAAATATGCAAAGGTCAGCACAAAACAGTTATTGGTTTAGTAGGAGAAACCGCAGAACTCGATACTAGACAGGTTCAAAACATTAGTCCTTTTATCGAACAAGTTATCCGAGTGAAAAAGCCCTTTAAACGCGCTTCTTTAGAATTCCGCTATGGAGAACATAGCGAAGTAGTAGTATCCACACCCAACGGCCCTATAACCTTTGGTCAAAACCATCCTTTAGTCGTAGTTGCTGGACCTTGCTCTGTTGAAAATGAAGAAATGATTATTGAAACAGCGCACGTAGTAAAAGCATCAGGAGCGCAGTTTCTGCGAGGTGGTGCATATAAACCTCGTACTTCTCCTTACGCTTTTCAAGGCCACGGTGAGAGTGCTTTAGGTTTACTCGCAAGAGCTAAAGAAGCTACCGGTTTAGGAATTATTACAGAACTGATGGATGCAGCTGAGTTAGACAAGGTTGCAGAAGTTGCAGATGTGATCCAAATTGGTGCTCGTAATATGCAGAATTTCTCACTGCTGAAGAAAGTTGGTGCTACTGGTAAGCCAGTACTCTTGAAGCGGGGTCTAGCTGCCACTATTGAAGATTGGTTGATGTCAGCCGAGTATGTTTTGGCAGCAGGTAATCCCAATGTGATTTTATGCGAACGAGGAATTCGCACTTTTGACCGACAATATACCCGCAATACTTTAGATATATCTGCAATTCCAGTACTGCGAACCCTGACTCACTTACCGATCATGATTGATCCTAGCCATGCTACTGGTAAATCAGAGTTCGTTTCAACTATGTCTATGGCCTCTATTGCCGCCGGTGCAGATTCTTTGATGATTGAGGTACACCCCAACCCAGCCAAAGCACTTTCTGATGGACCACAGTCTTTGACATTGGAAGCATTTGAAGAATTAATGCAAGAACTAGCTAGCATCAGCAAATTCTTTGGTCGTTGGTCTAAAAGCAGTAGCACAGCTGCAATGCAAAACCTCTCTACCCGAGTTTCTAGCTTCATCTAAGTTTAAATCAGTGGCGTTGCTGACTTTACACAACATCTTTGCATAAAACCTTACCTTACCTCTGATAAGTATACAAATGTTTCAGTTAGGCTAAAGCAAGTAAATCCAGTCTTTGACAACAACGCCAAATCAAACCGATCAAACAAGATATTTCTATGACTAGCTGCAATTTTAGAGCCAAACAACTCCGATGAATACAGTATCGTTAAGCACAGGCAAGACTTCTAAATATTCACCGTCTTTCTTAGGAAAGATAGACAAAACAATTATCGTCGGTGAAAAAAACCTGACAATTGATGAAGTCGTTAGCGTCGCCCGTCATGATGCTTTGGTACGCGTGACCGATAATCAGAAGGTATTACAAGGAATCCAAGCTTCTCGTGATTATATCTCTCATGCCGTTGAAACTGGTCAGGCTATTTATGGTGTGACTAGCGGCTTTGGCGGTATGGCAAATGTTGTAATTTCGCCTGAGTGTGCGCCTTTATTGCAGAATAACCTTGTTTGGTTTCTCAAATCAGGTGCAGGGCAGAGATTACCAGTGGCTGATGTCCGCGCTGCGATGTTGTTGCGAATCAACTCACATTTGTATGGTGCATCTGGTATCCGTCTAGAACTGATTCAGCGTTTAGAAAAGTTTTTGAATGCTGGTGTTACACCCCATGTCTACGAATTTGGTTCCATCGGTGCAAGTGGCGATTTGGTGCCACTATCTTACATTACTGGGGCAATGATTGGTCTAGATCCTAGCTACACCGTTGATTTTAACGGTACAGAAATGGATGCTCCCACAGCATTGAAAAAGCTCGGTTTAGAGCCATTGCAACTACTTCCGAAAGAAGGGTTGGCAATGATGAATGGTACTTCTGTGATGACTGCGATCGCGGCTAACTGCGTTTACGATACCAAAATCTTATTAACCCTAGCAATGGGGGCCCATGCCTTAGCTATTCAAGGTTTGAATGGAACTAATCAATCCTTTCATCCATTCATTCATCAGTTAAAACCGCATCCAGGGCAAAAATGGGCTGCTTCCCAAATGCTCAACTTGCTTGCAGGTTCTTCCTTAGTCCGTGAAGAGTTAGATGGTTCTCACGATTATCGAGGTACGCATTTAATTCAAGACCGTTATTCGCTGCGCTGTCTGCCCCAATATATGGGCCCAATTGTTGATGGTATTGAGCAGATTAGCAAACAAATTGAAGTAGAGATTAACTCAGCGACAGATAATCCACTGATTGATGTAGAAAACCAAGCTAGTTATCACGGAGGTAACTTCTTAGGACAGTATGTCAGCATCGGTATGGATCAGCTACGTTACTACATTGGGTTGTTAGCTAAACATTTGGATGTACAAATAGCCTGTCTGGTAGCACCAGAATTTAATAACGGATTGCCAGCATCTCTAGTAGGGAACAGTGAACGTAGCGTGAACATGGGGTTAAAGGGTCTGCAAATAGCCGGAAACTCTATCATGCCCTTATTGACCTTTTACGGCAATTCCATAGCCGACAGATTCCCTACCCATGCCGAACAATTTAATCAAAATATCAACAGTCAAGGTTTTGCTTCTGCAAATTTAGCCCGACGCTCTGTAGAAATTTTCCAACAGTATATGGCGATTTCGCTTATGTTTGGGGTACAAGCAGTTGATTTACGCACCTATGCAGTCGCCAAACATTATGACGCCCGTGCTTGTCTATCACCTGCTACGAGAGATTTATATATAGCAATTCGGAATGTAGTAGAACAACCACCTTCTGCTGATCGTCCTTACATCTGGAATGACCACGAACAAGGGTTAGACTTACATATTGCCCGGATTGCATCTGATATTGCCTCTGGCGGCCAAATTGTCGCTGCCATTAACAATCTTGTTGTCAACTGAAATTGAGTAGTTTGAGTGATGATTTTATTGCCTAGAGCATCATATAGAGGCCAATCATCACTGCATTCAACAATATTCTTCCTACTTACTTACAATTATGAACATCGCACATTATGTAGAGCGAGGACATCGCTTATTGCCTAACAAAATTGCCCTGATTTTTGAAGAGAAATCTTTTACTTACAAACAGCTTGATGAGTTAGCAGGGCGAGTAGCAAATGGTTTAAAAGGATTGGGGATTAAAAAAGGCGATCGCGTGGCTTTGTTTTTGCCCAATATTCCAGAGTTTGTAATTTCTTATCTTGGAATTCTCAAAATTGGTGCTGTTGCTGTTTCCATCAACGTTATGTTGAAAACTGCCGAAGTCAGTTATATTCTCAACGATTGTGCAGCCAAAGTCATCATTACTACAGAATCCCAAAGCGAGCAGATATCAGAGGCAGACTTACCCGAATTGGAACATATTTTTATTGCGGAAGGGAAAGCCAATAAGGGAACAACTTTAGCACAACTGATAGCTAACGCTTCTCCAGAGTCACCTGCACTAGATATGGAACGCCATGCTCCTGCTTGTATCCTCTATACTTCAGGAACAACAGGTTTTCCTAAAGGTGCTACTCTTTCCCACGGCAATATAATTTCTAACGTTTATGCTGCCAACCGTTGTTATCGAATTACCAATAGCGATCACTTACTGCTTTATCTACCCTTATTTCATTGCTTTGGTCAAAACGCAATTCTCAATAGTGGATTAAGCGCTTGTGCAACTATTATTTTGTACCGCCGATTTGAGATTGAGAAAGTTTTGCAAGGCATTAGCGATCATCGAATTACAATGTTTTTTGGGGTACCAACAGTATTTATCAAACTGCTAAATATCGATACCTCTAACTACAACCTTGAAAGTGTACGTTATTACTTTTCAGCAGCAGCACCCATGCCAGTTGAAATTGCTCAAAAGTGGCACGAAAAGTATGGATTTTTTATCCATGAAGGTTATGGTTTGACAGAAACATCTCCATTTGCCACTTATAACAACGATTTGAAATATAAACTCGGTTCAATTGGTACACCAATTGACAATGTGGAAATTAAAATTGTTGATAGTGACGGTCATCCAGTACAACTAGGCGAGTTAGGAGAAATAGTGATTCAAGGGCCAAACGTTATGCTTGGTTATTGGAATCGCCCATTTGAAACCCTGGAAGTAATTAAAAATAGTTGGTTTCATACTGGCGATATTGGTCGCATTGATGAAGATGGATTCTTTTATATTGTTGACCGCTTGAAAGATATGATCAATTTATCAGGATTTAAAGTTTATCCTACTGAAGTTGAAAATATCATTTATCAACATCCAGCAGTTGCTGAAGTTGCTGTATATGGCATTGCTGACACAATCAAAGGCGAAATAGTTAAGGCTGAAGTAGTACTCAAGGCTACTCACACAATTACAGAAGAACAAATTGTTGAATTCTGCCATGAAAGAATGGCAGTCTACAAAGTTCCCCGTACAATTAAATTTGTAGATTCACTTCCCAAGAACTCAACTGGGAAAATCCTCAAGCGAGTTTTACGCGAGAAAGAATTAGCAGTTACGTCTCGCTAAAGCTAAATTTTTCACTATTGCTGGAGAAAGTTAGACTTTTGTAAAAGATAGCTTTCACTGTAAAACAATACTCATCACATTCATTGATTATGAACACACAATCTCTAACACAAAAGAACAAAAAGGTGATTGTATCGCCTTCTCATACAGTTCCTTTACTACCATCTTTAAATAAACAGCCTAGTCAGTCAGAATTATCGCAGCAGACAGTTTCAGAAGCTGTGGTCAATATGTTAGAAAATTTGGGAGTACGTCACGCATTTGGTGTTTCTGGAGGCGGAATTGCACCGCTATGGACGACGCTCTCACGCAGCTCTATCCAAGTGCTTCACTTTCGTCATGAAGCGGGAGCAGCCTTTGCAGGCGTCGAGTCTTATTTTGCTAACAACTGTCCAATTGTTGTGTTCACCACAACTGGTCCAGGTCTGACTAATGCACTAACTGGGATGTTTGCAGCACGCTGGGAAGGTGCAAAGGTGATTTTCATCTCAGCTTCTACGCCAGCACCACAACGAGGACGCTGGGCTATCCAAGAAACCAGCGCCTATACAATGCCCATATCGGGTATTTTCACCTCAGGTTCACTGTTCCACTACGCTACCACCTTAGAAAACGACGCGGAACTACCAGAGATTGCTTGCAGGCTAGCTCAGGGTTTAGGAAAACCAGGAGGTTTTGTTGCCCATATTAGTATTCCAACAAGTATTCAGAGCAGTTTAAGTCAAGTACCGCTGTCACGAGTAGCGTTTTCTCAAAGTATTGCAACTGCCAGTGAAGAAGCGATCGCCGAATGTGTACAGTTACTGTCTGAAGGCCCGTTTGCAATTTGGGTTGGCTTTGGTGCTAGACATGCTGCTAAGGAAATCCGTGAGTTAGCCCAAATAACAGGAGCAGCAGTAATGTGTTCTCCTCGTGGTAAGGGCATTTTCCCAGAGGATCATTCCCAATTTTTGGGTGTTACAGGCTTTGCCGGACATCCATCTGTCTTGACATATATGCAGGAGCAACAACCCCTACGCGTGCTGGTGCTGGGAACACGTCTGAGTGAGTTCACTTCCTTCTGGCGTCCAGCGATGGTTCCTGCACGCGGATTTATTCATGTTGACATCGACCCAGAAGTACCTGGAGCCGCCTATCCATCTGCTGAGACTTTAGCTATCCAGTCTGATGTAGGCGCTTTTGTCAAGGCATTGCTAAAGCAGATGCCAGAACCACTTGATTTATCAACAAGTATCTTATTACCTCATCGAGAATGCATTACCATCGAACCTTCTACAGAAGGTGCAGTGCGACCTGAAGTATTGATGGAAGCAATTCAGAAGACGATCGTTGAACAGAGCGATGCCGTGGTGATGGCAGAATCGGGTAACTCCTTTGCTTGGGCAATTCACACCTTACGATTTATCCAACAAGGACGTTTCCGCATCAGTAATGGTTTCGGTGCGATGGGTCATCTAGTGACAGGCGTTGTTGGGTGTGCCTTTGGGCGAAATGGTAAAGCCGTGGCGATCGTTGGGGATGGTGCCATGCTGATGAATAGTGAAGTCAGCACCGCTGCAAAGTATCAAATTCGAGCCGTCTGGATTGTACTCAATGACGCTCGCTACAATATGTGCGATCAAGGAAATTCGGCACAGGGACTCAAAGGCGCGGATACAGAAATTCCCCGGACTGATTTCGTCAACCTTGCTAGAAGTATGGGAGCCGATGGCATTCGTGTTGAAAGAGAGTCCGACCTAGAAGCGGCATTAGAGAAGGCTCTAGCTTCACCTGCCCCATTTGTTGTTGACGTAATTATTGACCCAACCAGACCAGCACCAATCGGTGGTCGGATTCAGGGTTTAATTTCACAAAGAAGCAAAGAAGTAAAGAATTAACAAAATCAAAAGGATATTTGTCATGACCTTACCATCAGTAGGTATTCGTTCAATTGCAGTTAGCTTTCCCAGCATCATCCGTACCAACGATTATTATCGGGAGAATTACCCTGAATTGGTTGCTCGGGTTGAGCAAAAAACCTTATCTAGAGTGTTTTCACCAACTGAGTCCACTCCCCAAAACGATTTTGAACAAGAAATGATGCCCTATCTATCTGACCCCTTTCGCGGTAGTGTAGAGCGACGTGTGTTTGCGCCCGGTGAGAATGCGCTGACAATATCTTATAGTGCAGCTAAAGATGCCCTCAAAGCAGCAAAGCTTTCCTCAAAAGACATTGATTTGATGCTCGTTGCCACAATCTTTCCCGATCAAGTCGTACCTGGTAATGCTGCCTTCTTGGCTGCTGAACTTGGACTGCACGGTGCTGCATGGAACATTGATTCTACCTGTTCAAATGCCATAGCTGCACTCCAAACTGCCTCTGGGCTAGTGCGTGCAGGAGAATATCGAAATGTTTTAGTAGTTATCTGCACTAACTACTCTCCTTTTACTGACCAAAACGATACCCTAGCATTTTTATCAGGTGATGGGGCAGGAGCTTTTGTGGTGAGCGCACTAAAACCGAACCAGGGAGTTCTAGGCACAAAAATTATTAACACTGCTTCGACTTGTGGAACTTTCTTTAGTGAACTGACTACAGATGAACATGGAAACCCACGGATGTTTATCAGGGCAGCCAAAGGTACAGGACAGATACTTAGTGAGACTGCTGCCCAGTTTTTAAAGCAGTGCTGTTCAGGAGCTTTAGAAGCTGCTGGTGTCACCCTTGATGAGATTAGCTTTTTTGCTTTCAATACACCTACTGCTTGGTATGCAGACCTCTGCACCCGCGCATTGGGAATCGAAAAAGATCGGACAATCAACTTGCATGATCGTTATGCAAACATTGGGCCTATGCTCCCCCTCACTAATCTGTATCATGGTGTAGAAATGGGCAAGATTCGAGAAAACGATTTAGTTCTGGTTTACGCCATTGGTTCAGTATCTAACGCTGGGGCTAGTGTGATGCGTTGGGGTGATGTGGCAATAGGCCCTGCTCCTGCTCTCCCAGCCAGCCAGCTAGCGATGGCCAGAAAATAAAGTCTTAACTCTGCGTTAAGCCCTTGGAAGTCCCTGTAAGGGACTTCCAAATAAATAGACATCATTTTTTGATCTCAGGCAAAGAGAGAAATAACAATGCCTTCATGGTGTGGTCTAAACAAATCAAAGAAAGCACTGTAGTCAGAATGAATAACTAGCGAAGGAAATACAAATGACTAGCACAATTGAGAAAGTTAAACAGCCAAAGTCAACTCAACAAAAAACAGAAGAAAATCAAAAAGTAACGAATCTTGCTGCTAGTTGGTATGTTGCCATGCTCTCCAAAGAGTTAGGTAAAAAGCCAATCACGATTGAGATATTTGGTAAATCCCTGGTTGCTTGGCGAGATGAAAACGATCACCCAGTAATTATGGAACTTTATTGTTCACATTTGGGTGCAAGTTTGGCAATGGGTACGGTAGTAGACGGTTGTATTCAATGTCCTTTTCATCATTGGCGCTTTGATGGCTCAGGACAATGTGTTTCCGCACCCGCAGTAGACCGCATTCCGCCAACAGCTCGTCAGGGTACTTATCCAACAACAGAAAGATATGGTTATATCTGGGTGTGGTATGGCTCGGAAATTCCTTTGTTTCCTTTGCCCGAGTGTCCATCTGCCGAAAGCGGCAAGCATAACTATATGCCTTTGCGCTTTGTCTACAACACCAAAACCACGGTACGAATGTTGGTTGAAAACGCTTGTGACTACTATCATGTAATCACACTTCACGGTCAAAAAGTTTCTGGCTCTATTCAACTCTCCTTGTTTGATGATGAGCATACAGCACAACAGAAAGAAGCACCTATTAATCAAGAAGCCTGGGATGCCTTACAACAGGGGAAAGCGCCTGTTCCAGAAGAAGCCTGGTTTGGAGCCTTAATTCAATATCCACTCGCCAGCTATGTGGGACGACTAGGCCCAGTTGCTGAAGCTTTAGGGTTAGGTGCTAAAGCTTTTACAGCCCGCGTAGATTCTTGGTCTGGTGGAACTAGAGTAACCAATTATACGGATGCTGAGGAGAGGCTGACGGTACTGTTTAGCGCTACTCCAATTGCTGATAACAATACAACCGCGCATTTTTTGGTAATGGTTAGGAAAACTGGTAATTTCTGGCTGGATATGCTTTATTTACTACTTTTTAGCTGGCAAAGTAAAACTGCATTTGGTAAGGAGGACATCCCAATATTTAATAACTTGGACACAGATGCAGGCAAGGCTTACGTGAAGCACGATCGCGGAATATTAAAGTTTAGAGAATTTTATCAACGTTGGGTCAATAAGGTTGAGTAATGCGCCATAAAATCCAAGACTTGCACTGATAATTAGTTAAAAGTCTCAACAGTAGAAAACACCGTGATACAAAGAAGCTTGGATACTCTGAATTCAAACGAGATAGTTCTGTGCTGCCCTTTCAAATTCTGTATCTTTTATCTGTCTGATCTGTTTGCAAGTCTTCATACCGATTACCTATCAGATTGCATAGAACAAGGGGCTTAAGCTCCTTGTTTCACCAAACTTAATTTTGTGATTAACTTGAAATTAATTATTCATTTGCGGAATCTGTATATGATGAATTTACAAAACTTATCGTTAGCTCCTTTAGGGGCAGTATTTATTGCTTTGGGAACAGCAAATATAGCTTCAGCAGCAGTGTTTTATGGACAATCGCAATCATTGGGAAATGGAGCGATTCGTTCCTTTGTGACACTTGATGATACTAGTGGAAAACCTTTAGATATCGGTATAAGTTTCTTGAAGGCGGCTCTGGATTTACCTCCAGGATCTGGTAATCCGTACAATACCAATGAATATATTACAACTGAGCTTTCATTGCCATCTCAAGCTGCAAGTACACCCTTTAATAATTTTGAGGTTAACTATAGACCAAATGGTTTTCCTCCAGGTGGCCCAGTTACTCAGCCTCTCTTTGATCTTTACTTTTTCCAGATTAGCCCTGAAGAACGTGACTTAATATGTCCAAATCCAGACACAAGTAGCCCAATACCCAATTGTGTTGGTGAAGAAAGGGCAGTGGCGAGGAAAACACCAGTAGCAGGTACTCTTCCTGTGGGGGTGATACCACTTATAGAAGATACACCGGAAAGACCTGGAAGCCCGCTCAGAGCAGTTCCACGCTATGGAACGCGTTATTATGATGGCGACCTTGCGATTTCTGTATTCAACAATCCGCAGTCATTAACCTCTTTTTATGGCTATGGATTTTATGATGGTAAACCAAATTTCACAAATATCATCCTCGCTGAGGCTTTTCTTGAGAAGGAACCAAATGATAGTACTACCCAATTTAAACTACCCACCAAATATTTAAAAAGTGGATACTATCCGACTGCATATAACGTGAAATACGATCCAACTCTTCAAGAATACAGGTTGTCACTGACTGGTTTGACATATCGTTCTATCCCTGAGAGTTCTTATACAGTTGGTCTGTTAGGTTTGGGTGCTTTGGGTGCAGCTTCTAGATTACGACGCAAACGCTCATATCATAAAGGTATCAGGGGAAGTTTCAATGTATTACCAGCGATCGCAAAAACCTCCAAAAAAGCCAAGGCAAAAATTTAAATCGGTAAAAATATGAAGAAGCTTACATTTCCAAAACATACAGAGCAACAATTTGACATAGCAGCACCTTCACAATGGCGGATGCGGGGGCTGCGAGGGGCAACGACAGTAAGTCATAATTCAGTTGAAGCAATTACTGAGGCTGTAGATGAGTTATTAGACGCTTTAGAAGCAAACAATTCATTAGATTTTACCGAAATTGTCAGTGTCACCTTTTCTGCAACTTCTGACTTGGATGCGATATTTCCGGCAGCGGTGGCGCGTCGTCGTCCAGGGTGGAATGAAGTACCCTTGTTAGATGTGCAACAAATGCAAGTAGTCGGTAGTCTGGAACTTTGCATTCGCGTGTTAATTCACCTCAATACACCTTTACCCCAAAATAAATTACGCCATGTTTATTTGCGTCGTGCTGCTCAACTACGCCCGGATCTAGCTTTGTTGAGTTAGAAACTCGATTTTGATAAGTATATTAAAGAACTTTTATGTTCCAAGAGAATCTTCAAGAAATCGACCAGCAACTAATTAATTTACTAGGCAAAAGAATTGCTGTTTTGAAGAAATCAGAACCCATTTCTTTAGAAGCGCAAATTGCCAATTTTGCTTTTTCTCTTGCCCAAGCTGGTGTTACAGAGTCAATTTGGAAAAACATTGTGATGGGTTGTGTTGCAGCCGTTACTACTGCATCTTTACCTTCAGTGCAGATCAAACCTCGACGGGTAACTTTGATTGGTGGAGGCGGTATGATGGGGCGCTTCTTTGAGCAAAAGTTAACTGCTGCAAATCATTACGTTAACATTCTCGACCAAGATGACTGGGATCGAGCAGAGTTCCTTCTGGATGGGGCAGATTTGGTTTTAGTCTGCGTTCCAATTGAATACACAATCGAGGTGATTCGGAAATTAGCTAACTATCTTGCTCCAACTACTGCTTTGGCTGACATTGCTAGTATTAAAGCTCCCATATTACAAGCAATGCTTGAGTATCACAACGGGCCTGTCATGGGTTTACATCCAATGTTTGGTCAAGGAATTCAATCGTTCTTGTCTCAAAAAGTTGTGGTCTGTCCGGGTCGTGAAGAAAATGCTTTTCAATGGCTGCTCGATTTAATTGAAAATGAAGGCGGCAAACTGATTGTATGTACGCCAGAAGAACACGACCAGATGATGATGGCTGTTCAGGCAATCCGCAGCTTTAAAACCTTTGGTTTTTGTGTTTTTCTGGCAGAAGAAGAGATTAATATTCGTCGGAGCTTAGATTTTTCTAGCCCGATTTTCCGTTTGGAAATTGACATAGTTAGTCGCTTGTTTTCTCAGTCTGCACCTCTGATAGTAGATATCATGCTTGCTACACCAGAACGCCATGAAGCTATTTATAGACTGGCAAATACTTACAATCGTTTAGCACAATTAATTCTCCAGAACGATCGAGATACACTGATTCGGGAGTTCAAAGCGGCCTATAGTTTTTTAGGAGAAGAGATGAATGGTGCTGTAGAAGAAAGTAGTCATGTGATTAATGCTCTCAGCATATTTCTCACCGCTAGGGAAGTTGAACAAAAACATGGTTCTTATGTTGCTACTGGAGTAAAATCAGCAAGGAAACCTGAGAGGGTATTGTAAACTTGCTACGCTAACGGTACAGTGTGGGGTGCAATGATTGAGGGAACACAAATAATTACCCAACCATTACATAACTGGCAATGTAAACCAAAATGTTGCACCTGCATCCAATGCACTATTCACACCGATTTCGCCACCGTGAGCATGGATGATTTGCTTACACAGATATAAGCCCAATCCCAAACTTACAGAATTGCGGATATTTGCACCCCGAAAGTAAAGGTCAAAAAGCCGATCGCTTTGTTGTTGACTAATTCCCACGCCATTATCACTAACAGTACAATAAATCATCTCACCTTCATGGGTCGCGTTAATTGTCAAGAGCAAACCAGGTGCATTATGTTTCAGAGCATTGACGATTAAGTTAGAAAAAACTCGCCATAGTTGCGTGGGATCTGCATTAACTAATGGCAAATCTGCGGATACCAGATTTGTCAGCTTGGCTTGATTTTGCTCTAGCAATGGCTCTAAATCTGCGATCGCAGCTTCGACAACTGCCAGTAATTGTACGGCTTGACGTTGTAAAACAATACCTTGCACCTCACTAATATGAGTTTCCATCAACGAATTAATTAAGTTCAGTTGGCGATCGCTACTTTGAATCATCCGCTCTAAAATTGTGCGGGAAATCATAATATTTTCCTCTGAACCTGCCAGCAAATTCTTCAGCACCATTAAAGTACCCAGTACTGGATTGCGTAAGTCGTGGGAAACTGCATGAAAAAATACTCGTAGTTCTTGTTCGGTTTGCTTGCGCTGAGTAATGTCTTCAATCAAACCTTCGTAGTAAAGCAGTTTTCCCTGTTCGTTACGGACTTCGTAGGCTTTTTCTGAAATCCAGACAATACTCCCATCCCGGCGATAAATTTGGGACTCGAACTCGGAAACGCTGCCATACTTTTCCATCAGGCGCACAAATTCTGCTCGGCGGTTCGGATCAACATACAATTGTTCGATATCAGTGAAATTTGCAGTCACTTCGTCTACTAAGGAGTAGCCATAAATCCTCGCTAAAGCAGGATTTGCCGTAATGTAATGTCCATCGGGACTGCTTTGAAAAATTCCTTCAACGGCGTTTTCAAAAATGCTGCGATATTTAGCTTCGGCAACCTTGAGTTTTTGGTAGGCAGATTCTAGTTCTTGACGAGCGTAAAATTCAGAACGTTGCAGGCGATCATACAGATAAACACCGATGTCACATATAGTACAAAACCAGAAGATGTATAAAATGAACGTTACATTATATATTCCTGGGTGGTCGGGGATTGGTGTTTTTAGCCCAAGTACTGTATTCACACCAAAATAGTAAATCAGCACACTCACTTGAGTCAGCAAGTGAAGAATCCAGCAGACAGGCATCAACACAGCTTGGCTCAAGAACAACAGCGACCAGCCGATGGTATCGGGTAGTGCAAAACCTCTGATGCTTGCAAACAACTGCGACGCTAAACTAAGTGACCAAGAAGACCCTAAAAATAATAAATCTGGGCGATGACGACCTAATTTAGTTTTATGTAAAGCAAAGCAAATAATTATACTTGCAAGCATTGCAACATTAATTACCAGGCGTTGAGTTATAAGCACTTCTGGCAGCGGCTGCAACTCTGCAAAAGGAAAAAACAGTCCGTAAATGTCTCGCAAAGTAAAAGACAACAGACAGATCAGCGCCAGCCATAACCATAAACGTAATCTTTGCCACAAAAAGCGGTTACGCCAAACTCTGTAAAGAGTAATGATTTCATCTGTTGTTGGTGCAGAAAAGGTTTTTCTCCACCAGCTTTGCACTGTTGTCAATGGAGTGGCCATTAGCATCCGAGCAACTTTGCCCATACCTTGAGGGTGTTTCCTTTACTCAACATTGCCATAAATAACACCCTCTCATTTTTTGGTGATTTATGGGCGATTTGTTGCGGATGAAGTTGCCAAAGGTAGTGTAAACCAGAAAGTTAATCCACGCTTGCGGTTACTTATAACCCCGATTTCGCCGCCATGCGCCTTAATAACTTTTCGACAAAGATACATTTTTAAGCCAATGCTTGTAGAGCAACAGTCTTGAGGATCGCGGACATGGAGATCGAAGAGGCGATCGCACTCTACTTTACTCATTCCCACACCGTCATCTTGAATCTGAGTGCGAATCATTCCCCCTTCAACGGTGGCACTCAGGGTAAAATTTAATCCTGGTGGATTATTTTGCAAGCTATGTGCGATTAAATTTGCCACAACTTTCTGCAATCGAGTCCCATCTGCCATTACTAACGGTAAGTCTGCGGGAACCAAGTTTTTTAGAGTTGCTTGATTTTGTGTCAGTATGGGTTCCAACTGAGCGAATGTGCCTCCCAGTAGGGTGCTAAATTGCACAGGTTCGAGTTTGATCTCAAGACCCTGTTTTTCACAAGAATTAATTTCTAGCAATGAGTTAATCATCGTCAGCTGGCGATCGTTGCCCTGAATCATTCGCTCGATGATTGACCGAGATATTGGAATTGAAGATTGGGCACTTGTACTGAGCGTAGTGGAAGTATTGGGAATGGGGTATGGGGCATGGGAAAGAGGCAGAGGGGCAGAGGGGATGGGGGGCAGAGGGGAAAGACTTGCTGTAATTGCTCCCCTGCTCCCCTGCTCCCCTGCCCCCCGGTCACTGAGCGCAGCCTCTCGTAAAGAAGTGCTGCTCTCCACTCCCTGATTTAACAAATTCTTTAACACCATCAAGTTACCCATCACGGAAGTTCGTAAATCGTGGGCAACTGTATGTAAAACAACATCTTTGACACGATGCAATTTTTCAACTTCTTGCATTTTCTGCTGCAACTGTGCTGTCCGTTCTTGGACTTGGTGTTCTAAATTAGTGTTGAGTTCTGCTAGCTTTTGGCATATCTGGCTTTGTTGAATCGCGATCGCTAGCTGTTCTGACATCTGCTGTAATAAATCAATTTCTATTGGCTGCCAATGACGCGACCCTGAGCATTGATTGGCAATTAGCGCCCCAAATAATTCGTCACCTAGCATAATTGGTACAGCCAAGCTAGCTTTCGTTTGGAATTTTTGACAGTGTGCTTTTACTTTGGGAGATGCTGATATTTGCGTTACGTCTTCAACGACACGCACAAGATTATCTTTTAATAAGTTTCTTAATTCTTGTAGATAAGCTTCATCATTAGTAGACCAACCTGAGACTGATGGATATTTGGGATCTACTGATTCGGCAAGAGTTCTAACTCCTAAATTGGCATTATTTAAACCAATGAAAACTCGATCTGCTTGTAGAAATTGCCTGACTTCCCTCACGGTGGTTTGCAGAATTTCCTCTAAGTTAAGCGAAGACCGAATTCGCACTAGAGTTTCTGCCAACAAGCGATCGCGTTGGGCACAAAAGCGTAATTGTGCTTCTACTTGTTTGCGTTCTGTAATGTCGTGATGGACTGCTAAAATGGCAGGAATACCATTCAAATCGATGACTTCGGCTGAAAGCAGCGTTGTAATTATCTCGCCAGATTTTTGCCGAAAATCAATTTCTAAGTTACGAGCAACTCCCGTGCTTTGCAACTCTTGCACTAAGTTTAAGCGATCGCGATCGTTTACCCAAAGATTTAACTCAAAAGAAGTTTTACCAATTGCCTCATCTCGCCCATAACCGGAAAGATTCACAAAACTGTCATTAACTTCGATAAAGCGTCCTTCTTGCAGCGTGCTAATGGTAATTGAATCGGGGCTGCAACTAAAAGCTTTAGCAAATTTTTGGGCAAGATTTTGTAAGGCGACTTCCCCTTGTTTGCGATCTGTGATATCTCGGACAATTGCTAGTACCTCATCTGTGCCACTAACTACCAACCTCGCCTCATAATTTCTGATTCCCAAATGCGTTGTTAGTTGATATTCACAAGTTTGCAAAATCCCAGAATCTAAAGTTTTAGCGATCGCTATTTGGCTAATGGCTGCAACATCACTCGGCAATAACTCTTGCAGATTTTTTCCAACTATTTCTGCTCTCGAAAGAGTGATATTTGCTCCTTCACTTTTCAAATCTAGATACTTGCCATCACGGCTGATGCGAAACATCAAATCGGGGATAGCATCCAAAATTGCTTTATACCGTGCCTCACTCTCTTGCAATTTTTCTTGGGCTTGTTTTCGGTCTGTAATATCTATAACTAAGCCATGCCAAAGAAAATCGCCATCTTCTTGTAATTCGGGTTGCGAAGTACCTTGAATCCATTTCAGTTTGCCACTAGGCGTAACGATCCGACCTTCCCAATGCCAAGGTGTAAGAGTAGTACGACAAACAGCAATAGATTCTGTAAAAGCTTTTATATCCTGTGGATGAATCAGTTTATATAACACCTGAAAGTCTGCCTGTACAGCTTCTGGTTCTAATTCATACAAATATTTACAACTAGAACTAATATAAGGGATAAATATAGAACCATCCTGCCGTTGCAGAATTTGGAAAACCATCCCCGGTAAATTGGCAGCAATTGTTTCCACCAGAGGGATCTTCTCTGGTAGAAAATCTGGTTTCTGCCGTGATTTTACAATTTCATCCACTCTTAGACCCTTTGATATATAAGCAATTGGCATAATATTCAAGGTAATCATAGCCATTGTGAAAGTTTTTTAGCTGTCAACGAGATCACTAACAGCAAAAAAGTGGCTCTACTTTCAGAGTAGTTCTGGATGCTGCGATCGCATTCACCCAATCGGGTGAACCATTTGTCAAAGAGCGAATCAGTTTAGGAGTGCTGAGTCACCTTGAGGCAAAGGTTTCAATCATTTTCTGAATACTAAGTACAGTTTTGCATAAATTCGTAGCTTTTTTAAACGCAAAGGAATGCAAAGATAATTTAAAGATGTAGCACTGCTACCTCTATGGATAATAGACCTCTTGCAAAAATATATTTTTGCACTCTTAGGGAAAAGGAAAAAGGTTAAAGGGAAAGGATTTTGAGTTTCTTTACCCTTTTCCCCTGCCCCTTTACCCCGACTTTTGCAAGAAGTCTAATAATTAATTTTTGGGCGTTCCTGAATCAAGGGATGATTCTTGTAGGGTGGGCGACACGAGCGCCCTGAAATACAAAGGACGGGCAAGATGCCCATCCCACAAAACTAGCAAAATCATCCCGCAAATATGTAACGCCAATTTTTGGAAATGTCTAATAGATTCTGATTCATAGGTTTCTTCCCTCATTTCAATTATCTTGAATCAGGTAAATACCACCAGTCATAAAAACTCCGTTGTGTTGACCTAATTTAAGGTTCCCGGTTTCATCAAGTAGTGAACACCCATTTCGCGAGTTGGTACATTAAAAAACTGAGATAATCAACTTTGATCGCAACAATCAGATAGAAAATAGTTTATCGATATATTTAATCTAGTTTTACCTAAATCCAAGAATTAATAATGAACGCTCTAAGGTGGGGATACTTTGCAATAAATTCAAGGAGATATGAATGCAATTACAACAAACACAACTTTTAGAAGAAACATTCTGGGAAGCAGTTCTCAATCGAGACTCCGCTTTTGAAGGTAAGTTTTTCTATGGTGTTCGCTCTACGGGTATTTATTGCCGACCTATTTGCCCTAGTCGCAGGCCAAATCGCAATCAAGTTTGTTTCTTCCTGTCGGTACAAGAGGCTGAAATTGCAGGTGGTTTTCGACCTTGTAAGCGCTGTCAGCCACAATTTGAAACAGTTCCAAATCCGGCTAAGTCCAAAGTTTTAGCAGCATGTCGATACATTGAAGCACAAGGCGATCGCATCCCAACCCTCTCAGAATTATCCTCTCAAGTGGGAATGAGTCCCAGTTATCTGCAAAAGGTATTCAAGCAAATAATTGGCGTATCCCCTTTTCAATATGCAGATGCGCTGCGTACCCAACGATTGAAGCAGCGTCTTCAGTCAGGCGAAGAAATTGCTCATGCAGTTTACGACACGGGATATGGTTCAAGTAGCCAAGTGTATGAGAAAGCACCTAAACAACTGGGAATGACACCAAAAACTTACCAACAAGCTGGAAAGACAATCAGTATTGTTTATGCGATCGCTCCATGTCCACTAGGATATTTGCTTGTGGCAACAACAGAGAAGGGTATTTGCAGCGTTAAGCTAGGTGATGAAGCAGACAAGCTTGAACATATCTTGAACCAGGAATTTCACCAAGCGCACATTATGCGTGATGACCGCACACACAAGGAATGGATACAAGCAATCCTCGACTTCATTGCAGGAGGTGAAATACACCTTGATTTACCACTTGATGTTCGTGGGACAGCATTTCAAAAACAGGTGTGGGAAGCATTACAAAAAATTCCTTATGGCGAAACCCGCACTTACACTGATATTGCCCATAATATTGCCAAACCCCAGGCAGTCCGCGCTGTAGGTAATGCTTGTGGAGCTAATCCAATCGCGCTGATTGTACCGTGTCATCGGGTGCTGCGGAGTGATGGCAGTCTTGGTGGTTATCACTGGGGAATTGAGCGCAAACAAAAACTGCTTACACAAGAATCGAAATTTCTCAAAGATGACTCAAACACCTGAACTAGAATCGTTGACTGAAGAAAGTCTTACCCGTGGTTTAATGGTGCTTGCCAATCTTGATAGCGATTTGGCTTGGATTTTAGAAACATTGGGACCACCACCGATGTGGCAAAGAGAACCAGGTTTTGCAACGTTGTTGTGCATAATTCTGGAACAGCAAGTTTCCGTAGCGGCTGCAAGGGCTGTATTTACGCGACTATGTGGCGTTGTTATAACTCTAACACCAGAAAATTTTCTGATATTAGATGATGCTCAATTAAGAGCGATTGGATTCAGTCGGCAAAAGATTCTATACTGTCGTGGGTTAGCGAATGCTATTGCAACTGGTCAGCTTGAGCTAACCAAGCTGGAAAGAATGGACGAAACTACTATCAGAACTGAGTTAAAGCGTCTTAAAGGTATAGGAGACTGGACAGTTGATATTTATTTGTTAATGGCGCTGCAACGTCCTGATGTCTTTCCCAAAGGCGATTTAGCGATCGCAATTGCCCTACAAAAACTCAAAAACTTGGCAACGCGTCCAACACCAGTGCAACTAGAAGCAATGACACAGCACTGGCGACCGTGGCGAGCAGTTGCGGCAAGACTTCTATGGCATTATTACCTGAGTAATCCCAAATAATTGCTTTTTCTCCTTTGGCGTACTTGGCGCACTTGGTGAACCAGCGCTGTAGGCGACTGGTGTTAGCGCAGCGTCACCCGAAAGGCGATTCGTATTATAAATATAAACTAAATGGCAGACAATCAATTAACCCTAACACCAGAAAATGATAAAACTTCAAAAATCCTGCCGATAATCGCAGTAATCATTGCATTATTAGCTTTATCTTCAACTGCAATATTTATTAAAGTCGCTGTTAGAGAAATGAGCCCTGTTGCTACATTTTTTAATCGTTTATGGATAGCGACTATTATCTTTGGCTTATGGAGTGGAATTAACCAAGTACGGACTCAAATTACAGATGATAAACCTGTATTACCACAGCAGCCTTATCCAATAAAAGAGATAGTGCTTTTAATTGCAGTGGGTCTAGTTCATGTATTAGGTCGATTATCTTGGACTTGGGCGCTAACTCAGACTGGTGCTGCAAATGCTAATGCTTTAGGTAGTCTCAATCCGTTATTTACTACTTTAGGAGGATGGCTATTTTTTAATCAAATTTTTGGGCGCAAATTTATCATCGGTCTGTTCTTAGCTATAATCGGTGCGATCGCTGTTGGATTTGAAGATTTATTGCGTTCTAATAATAATTTTACAGGTGATGCTGTTGCCCTCATATCATCGATATTTTATGCAGCAAACTTTTTACTTATCGAGCAGATTAGCAATAAGTTTTCAACTATCACCATCCTTGTGTGGCGCTGTGCGATCGCAACTTCATTGATGATACCAGTAGTGCTAATCTTGGAAAAACAAGTTTTCCCAGTTACTTTGTCGGGGTGGTTAGTGATATTTGCCCTAGCTGCTATTTGCGAAGCCTTGGGTCATGGGCTAATTGTATACAGCCTCAAAAATTTTTCATCAGGATTTATCTCTTTACTCTTACTACTCAATCCCGTGATTGTTGCAATTCTTGCTTGGATACTTTTCTCGGAAAACTTGAGTATTTTTAACTTGTTAGGGTTGGCTCTGATTTTAGGGGGTATATATCTAGCAATTTCTAATAAAGAATCTATACAATCTAAAGTTAATACCCATATCCAATCTCCAGCAGAAAGTGAATCTTAACAAGTTTGTAGTAAGAACTTTAGCCCTGATTTAAGCACTAAAGTGCTTACTACAAACCTCGAAATACTTGAGTAATGCCAATGAGAAGCTGGTTACAGCTTACCAGTGAATACCTTTTGGGCCGGGCCTGTCATGTAAACTCGTTGGTCTACTTCTGACCATTCAATTTCCAAGGGGCCACCTGGTAATTCTACAGTTGCGGTGCGATCGCATTTTCCAGTTAACACTCCAGCTACCAAGGAAGCACAAGCACCAGTACCACAAGCTAATGTAATCCCAGCACCCCGTTCCCACACCCGCATTTTCAAATAGTCACGGCGTACCACTTGAATAAATTCAGTATTTATGCGTTGGGGGAAAGCTGGGTGATGCTCAAATTTCGGGCCGATGATTTCTAGCTCAATTGCTGCGACATCTTCCACAAAGGTAATGCAGTGGGGATTTCCCATATTTACACAGGTGACATCCCAAGTTTGCCCCGCCACTTCCAACGGCACAGAAATGACTTTTTCTTGGGCGGGTGCAAGATTAGTCGGAATTTCGCTAGCGAGTAACCTGGGTAAACCCATATCTACTTTAACTTGACCATTAGATAAGAGTTGGGGAGTCATTACACCACCCAAAGTATGAATGCGATATGAGTCTTGATTCCGGGATTCGCCTTCTAAATCTGCCAAAAAGCCAGCTAAACAGCGAATGCCATTGCCACACATTTCTGGTTCTGAACCATCGGAATTAAAAATCCGCATGGTGTAGTCCGTGCCATTTTCTCCAGGTAGGGCAAAAATTACACCATCAGCACCGATGCCAAAATGGCGATCGCACAACTTGACGGCTTGCTCTGGAGTCACTACAGGCACTGATGACGAGCGATTGTCAATCAGAATAAAGTCATTGCCTAGACCATGATACTTAGTAAATTCGATTGCCATTTCTTCAAGGATGAATTATCAAGGATTAGTTACTCTTTATTTTGCCTTGTAGGTTCATCTTTACTAAAAATGCTTACTGAATTTGACACCACTTTGCCTAGTATTATCCAAGTCCAGAACCTGATTAAACAAACAACGCCAGTAGAGTTAAAGTTGCTGACTGGTGATGTACTCACAGGAAGGGTTTTATGGCAAGATCCACAGTGTATCTCTATTGCGGATGAAAACAGTCAGCAAACCACCGTTTGGAAACAAGCGATCGCATACATTAAGCCGAAAGTGAGTTAGGAGTGAAGCAGAAACATCACAACCTATCGCTTTATCACTGGCTTCACTCGAATTAAAAATTCAAGCCCACGGCTTAAGCCGTGGGCTTGGAATAAAGCAATTCTTTATTTATTGTGGGATACAAGCCCACAATTAAAGTTGTGTATTTTTAATTTTTTTATCATTAGACTTAGAGTTTTGCAGCACAAACCCACCGATTGCGTCCTTGTTCTTTAGCTTTATATAAAGCTTTGTCGGCGGCGTTAATTAAATCTTGAGATGAACTTTTCTCTGTTGGTCTTTGAATTGCAACACCTAAACTGACGGTTACATAATATTGAAAATTATTCTTCTTTTTATGGGGAATCTTTAATTCTTGAATAGATTTTTGAATCAACTTAGTTACTTTAATCGCACCTGATTCGTTTGTATCTGGCAAAATTACGACAAATTCTTCACCACCGTAACGAGCTAGTAGATCGGTAGGACGCTTTAATACAGATTGTGCTGCACGAGCAACTTGTATTAAGCATTCATCGCCAGCTAGATGTCCATAGGAATCGTTATAATCCTTGAAATAGTCAATATCAAATATAATTAAAGATAAATAATTTTCATTTAGTATTAGTCGATCCCATTCCCGCTCTAAAAACTGATCGAAACAATGACGGTTGGCGATTTGGGTTAGAGCATCTAGTTTACTAAGTTTTTCTAACTGATAATTTGCTATTTCTAAAGCATGGTTTGCTTGAGCAAGTTGATTAGCTTGAGAACGGAATTGCTCTAATAATTCAGAATGTTCTAAAGCTACATTAAACTGAGTAGCTAACTGATGGATAAATTGAATTTCTGACTTTTTCCACTCACGCGAACAATGGCACTGATGAACGCATAGTAATCCCCATAAAGTTTTTCCTTTCATTAAAGGTGCAACAATTTGTGCCTTGATTTGAAATTGCTCTAACAGGTGAATGTGGCAATCCTTTAGTCCAGCTTGATAAATATCTGATACTACCTGTGTACGCCCTTGGTGATAAGCAACTGCATATTTTTCACCAAAACAATGATCCTTTACCTTGATGGCGATCGTAGAATCGTAGTCAGGTAATACATTCTCGGAAACAAATTCACCAGAGGTATAGTTTGATTCTGAATCAAATCGAAAGATACTGACGCGATCGCTACGGAGAGCCTTACGAATTTCTCGTACAGTAGTCTTAAACAAGGTGTCTATATTCAGAGATTCACGAATTTCAGCAACTAAATTAAACAGAATTTCCTGCTGCTGATTTGCTTTATACAGTTCTGCTGCTTTTTGTTCTGCTTGAGCTAAAAATTCTGCTTGTTTAACTGCAAATCCTAACTGCGTTGCAATCTGAGATAGAAACTGAATTTCTAATTGTTTCCATTCATGTGGCTGTGAGTGCTGATAAGCAGCAAGCACTCCCCACAGTTTTTTTCCCACAAAAATTGATGCAGTTGCATAAGCTCGAATATGAAATTGTTCTAAAATTTCTAAATGGCATTGAGATAAGCCTGCTGCGTAGACATCTGAAACAACTAAAGTTTCATTATTACGATACCGTCCACCTTGATGTTGTTGTAGATAAGAGTCATTCCAAACTGTATTTTTTCCTAATGTCTCTACATCATCCCACCCAGTCTCTGCAAACTCAAAG
This sequence comes from Nostoc sp. DedQUE09, assembly GCF_034530915.1. Classification (NCBI taxonomy): domain Bacteria; kingdom Bacillati; phylum Cyanobacteriota; class Cyanophyceae; order Nostocales; family Nostocaceae; genus Nostoc; species Nostoc sp. DedQUE09. The sequence continues at coordinate 10,314 of NZ_JAVRCE010000013.1, read as the reverse complement.
TCGCTGACAAATTCTCCACCCCAGTTTTCATAGAAACGATAAACGGCAATCCTTTCGACGCGGAGTAACTTGCAAGTTTCCTTAGTAGTTGTACGAAAAATTGTTTCTAACTCAAGAGAAGCTCGAATTTTGCTAATAACTCGGTAAAGCGCCCTTTCTTGCTCTTCTAGCTGCTGAATTTGAACTTGTTTATCATAGAGTTGAGTTTCTAAATTACTAACACTAGGCTGTCCTAAAAGCTTACAGAGTAGATTAGCAGATAATCTCGTAATAATACGCAAATTTATGTATAACATTATGATTATAACTTCAGTAATATTTCGGAATGAAAATAGACAGTTACAACGCCTATAAAAACATAATTTTTCGTATTTTATAGCCATTATCGCGCAAAGAAGTTTTTTGATCGCTTCTTTCCATCAGACTTTTGCCGTTAAGTTTTAAAAAGACTTGATCTGATCACAAAGGATTTTGGATAAAGCACAGTATATACAGTAATTATCATTATCGCCAAAGTATCTGATAACTGAAAATATGAAATTAAAAAGTATTGTAAAGACAGAAAAAATTTTTCAAAAGTAAAGCTCAGTTCTTAGGCAAATTCAATTATCAAACAAGTTAATCAAATTCAGTAGACCGAAAACTTCTGCAATTGATAAATATCAAGCAGATGACCTAAGTATTTTTCTTTAAAAGAAATTCAAGATTTAGAGTAGTCAAAGCCAAAAGATCGCCAGTCCCAAGCTTGATTTATCGCCTTATCCTGCAACCGCTTTTCAAACATCCTCTGATCGGCTAATTAGTTAGAATTCCCAAATCTATGTAGAAAGACCAAAAACCCGTCCTCTCTGCGGTCTTAATGATTAGTCTTTAACCGGACAATCGCTTGATTCATACCTCTATTCAGCAACGCTAAAAATTCTATATAACCATGAAATTAACCCAAGAGGATATTGAGGAATTGGGTATTGCATTGAATGAAGCAACTCTGCTTGGTTTTGAAGTTTCTGCCCAATATAGAGTCGCCGCAGCTACATCAACTATGATGTCGTGATTGCTCGTGCTAGCCTCAAGGATGTTACTGAAATTGTCAAGTTGTCCCAAGCCAATGACCCAGAACATGGTGGTATGTTGTTAGGTCATTACCTAACTGTTAACAGAAATCACAATATTTTTTATTATAAGTTCACCTATTGATGAACTGGTATTTCTTCCTGATGAAAGAGAAATTAAGCATTAACGTTTTCTAAAGTGGGCTTAAAGAATTAATGTTGGTGCGATCGCGATCGCTTGCTCGCATCCTGTTTGAAATACGAATTTTAGCATTAGTTTTGACAGCAGGGGCGAGTCAATGAAGGTTTCGCCAAAACCAAAAGGAGATGATTTATGGAATATCGGCAGTTAGGTAAACACGGCATTCGGGTCTCGGAAATTTGTTTAGGGTCATGGCTGACCTATGGTGGCGCAACAGCAGAAGACACCGCCCGTCAATGTATTGAGCAAGCCTATGATTTGGGAATCAATTTTTTTGACACGGCAAATGTCTATGCTGGGGGAGAAGCGGAAAAAATTGTGGGTAACGTGCTGCGGCAATACCCGCGTGAATCCTGTGTTCTAGCAACCAAAGTTTATTTCCCAATGGGCAATGGAGCTAACGATCGCGGACTATCACGCAAACATATTTTTGAGCAATGTGATGCCAGTCTGAAGCGATTGGGGCTGGACTACATTGATCTGTACCAGGCACATCGTTATGACCAGACTGTACCCCTGGCTGAAACTTTGATGGCATTTGATAGTTTGGTTAAACAGGGGAAAATCCTTTATTACGGGGTTTCTGAATGGAGTGCCGGACAACTTGCCCATGCGACCGACCTGACCCGGTTGGCAAATCTCGCACCAATTGCATCCGATCAGCCTCGCTACAACATGCTCGATCGCACGATCGAAAAAGAAGTGTTACCCCTATGCCGTCGAGAAGGGATTGGCATAATCAATTATTCACCTTTAGCGCAAGGACTGCTGACTGGTAAATATAAACCCGGCCAATCCTTACCCCAAGGTTCACGAGCAAGCGACCCGAAACAAAATATGTTTTTAAACAATGGGGAACTAGATCAGCAGCAGTTGCTCAAGGTGCAGCGACTGTTGCCCATCGCCGAGGAAGAAGGTTTGAGCTTGAGCCAATTGGCGCTTACTTGGTGCTTACGCAATCCCGAAATTAGTAGTGTCATCATCGGTGCAAGCAAACCAGCACAGGTACAAGAAAACGCTAATGCATCGGGTAAACAACTGTCTTGGGCAACAATTCAACGCATTGAAGAAGTTCTGGAAATGGAAATCAGCGATCGCCTCACTGTCGGTGCTTGAGTTGTTTTCAATTCAATATACAGCGCTTTTGAGTTAGGTGAGGTACAGCAACTTTTGGGATGCTTTTTAAACTTTGAATTTGATTCAGTTGCTGTACCTCATAAACATCGAATCTGCTGTATGATTTATAGTTACAGAAGATTCAAGGTTGCCCAATGTAGATAACATTTGCCAAAACTTGTACTTTTGTTAACTCGCGCACGAGACGTTGAGCTTGATGTTTATAAAGTGGTATTGGCAACACTCTAGGCAAATTATTCATCCATTGCCTAGCATCAGTGGAACTACATCCTGTAATTAAAACTATCTCTTCAGCACCATACATAATGGCATTTATAGTCAGAGCTTTTTCAATCTGCACTTGCCAAAGACGAGGCAGCATTTCACCCCATTCAATTTGCTGCAAACTACTGCTTGTGGCTAAAACAATCAAGCGATCGCCAGCATCAAGCTTAACATCATACCAGGGCATTAAAGAGTACTTGTCTTGCTGATATTTCTGGTAGAGAATCGGTACAACACTATAGCCAGAAGCTATTTCAGATAAAAGCAACCCATTCAGGGTATCGCCAGTTTCAATCTTGTATTCCGTCACCATAACTATTTGCTCATTCAAGTGAAACAAGCTGAGAACATTTTCTCCAAAAGCAGCACAAGCAAAGACTTCTGCCGCCAAAGCCGCGCCACATATAACTTGAGCATAAGGGAACAGAGGGGCGACATTATCACTAAATTGGCGGTCTTGAGAGCGGATAATCAAGGTAGTGGCGGGGTTCATTGCATGAGCCATCAAACCAATTTCCAGATTTTCCATATTATCGTCCCCAACTAAAATGATGCTTTTGGCATGGGAGAGATTCACCTTCGTGAGTGCTTCGCTAGCATTACCAACGATAAGGGGCATATCGGGTAAAGTTTCTTGGTCGAGAGTGGTAGGATGAATTCCTACTAACGGCTGGTTGAGTTCTTGCAAAAGAGCAGCTACTTTCTGTCCCAAGCGATTTAAGCCAATAATTATTAGATGGTTGCGTTGTGGTATGGGAGGGCGGGAATTGAAAAAATGAAATCTTGAAGTGACGAGAGCATCAGTCAACAGTGCATATAATACTCCCACGAAAGCTTGACCTGTCAATGTTAGTCCCAGGCTAAACAACCGCAGCCACCAAGGGATAGCATTTGAGGGTTTTGATTGCGCTGCAAACTCAACACCGCCAAATAAATCTCCGTATCCTCCCAAGAGCAAAATTGCTGTCGCATAGAAAGCTTCTTGGATGCTGATGTCAGGATAATATAAGCGATAAAGAATTATTCCAACCAGCCACAGGATGAGTACAGTAATCGCATAGATTGTCGCAATTCGCCGGATTTGATTTTGGCTTTGGTAGTAAGATTGCCAAAATAGCACTATTTTATCCTTGAGATTTTTCGCTGTGATGCCTTGAATAAACTTTTGCCACCGCCACTTTTGGTTATGAGATTGCCGACGTTGTTCAGAGAAAGCTAAATCGTATGCCACATCAATATAAACTAGCGTGTCTCCTACCTGCACTTCTGCCTCTGGGTTCCAGCCAAACAATTCTTTGCTTGGGTTAAATGAAATAGGTTTATGACTCAAGATGCGGCGAGTTGTGAGATTGAGTCTATGTACTGGCTTGCCATTACACCAGCTATCCTTTGCTTGTACCTGGTGCTTTATCACTTGCAACAGTTGCCCTTCTAAGGTGAAATATCCAATAGCTTCAGAACCAAGGGCTGTCAGAGCAAAGGCATGAGCGGAAAGATGAGTAGGTTCAAAGGCAACAAAATTGCCGAGATTTTCCCATAAGAGTTTGTTGAAATTTTGTTTGTCAGAACGTACAATCAAGCGAACGTGCGGATTAAGACGCCGTGCTGCAAAGGCAGCTTCTATATTTATCCGCTCATCTCTGGTTACTAAAAGTATTGAACGACACTGACATATACCTGCGCGCTCTAAAACACTTGGCTGGCGACAGTCTCCTAAGATTAACTTTTCTAGTAAGTTAGGTACTTCTGGAACTTCCCAATGTTCTGGCTGTACATCCTCTATGGCACTGACTTTAACATCGTATTCTTTGAGGATTGCAATGCAATGTTGCCCTAAACTTTTGAGTCCGCATACTAAGAAAAGGTCTTGGGGTTTTTTTTGATTGCTGCTAAGAGGGGGATGCACTTTCTGTTGACGGTAGCATTCGGTACTGCTAACAGGATGTGTTTGCGAGGATTTTTACACTTCGGTAAGAGAACTTCAAGAAATAAATTATCCAATTTTGTGGGGTGGGCATATTGTCCGCTATATAAACTGGGCAGGCGAGACGCCCACCCCACAAGAGTTAATTGGATATTTTTTATTTGGAAGTGCCTAATTCCTAATAATTTTAACAGTTGGTTTCAAGATAAGTATCAAATGATAACAAACCGTATCGAATTCTGATACTTGATATTAACTGAACGCGATTTTTGTTGAAAGTTTAGCTAGTTTTTGCGATTACCTTAATTGTACTGTAGTTTACCAACTTTTTCCAACACATTAAAGCTAAAGTTGGTAAATTAGGGATTAGTTGAGCTAATTCTTCTCTACGCAACTATGCCATTGGATTTATCGCCTCTTTGGATATCACTCAAAACTTCATTACTTGCCACATTTATCACCTTCTTTTTGGGTATCGCTGCTGCCTATTGGATGCTGGGATATCATGGCAAAGGTAAATCCTTGGTTGAGAGTATCTTTATTGCGCCGCTGATTTTACCGCCCACAGTTGTCGGATTCTTATTGCTGCTATTTTTTGGCAAAAATGGCCCTGTAGGGAAATTCATGGCGGCTTTTGACTTCAGCATCGTCTTTACTTGGTATGGTGCAGCGATCGCAGCCACGGTAGTTTCTTTCCCTTTAATGTATAAAACTGCACTGGGAGCCTTTGAACAAATAGATGGTAATCTGCTGCGAGTAGCTAGAACTCTTGGTGCAACTGAAACTACAATCTTTTGGCGCATCAGTTTACCCTTAGCACTACCCGGCATTGTCGCCGCCACAATGTTAGCTTTTGCCCGTGCTTTGGGAGAATTTGGCGCAACGTTGATGTTGGCTGGTAACATTCCCGGACAAACGCAGACAATCCCAATGGCGATTTATTTTGCAGTGGAAGCGGGAGCAATGAATGAGGCTTGGTTTTGGGCGATTGCAATTATGGTGATTTCTCTATCTGGAATTATTGCAGCCAACTTCTGGCAAGAATTGAGGGAAAAGGGGAGAGGAGCAGGGAGCGGGGAGCAGGTGGTCACTGAGCGTAGCCGAAGTGAAGCAGCAGGAGAAAATCTTTATACGTTCGACTCTAGTTTTGAATCTGGGGGATTGTTTGTCAATATTGAAAAAATACTTCCTAGCTTTGATTTAAAAGTTGCTTTCACTGCTGATGAGCAACCCTTGGGATTGTTAGGGGGTTCTGGAGCAGGTAAGAGCATGATTTTGCGCTGCCTTGCGGGGATAGAAACGCCCACAACCGGGCGCATAGTTTTAAATGGCAGAGTTCTGTTTGACTCCGAACAAGGAATTAATCTACCCAGTCGCGATCGCCGCATCGGTTTTTTAGTGCAGAATTATGCCCTGTTTCCACACATGAATGTGGCGCAAAATATTGCTTTCGGTTTGCCCAAAAAACTATCTGCTGGGAGTATTCGGGTACAGGTTGAGGAGCAACTAATCGCGATGCAGTTGCAGGGATTAGGCGATCGCTATCCGCATCAACTCTCAGGGGGACAACAACAACGGGTAGCTTTAGCAAGAGCATTGGCAAGTCAACCGGAAGCATTACTTTTGGATGAACCGTTTTCGGCACTTGACACCCATCTACGGAGTCAATTAGAGCAGCAAATGACAGAAACTCTTGCTGACTACCAAGGTGTGACTCTATTTGTCACTCATAATATGGAAGAAGCTTATCGGATTTGCCCGAATCTGTTGGTATTGGAGCATGGCAGAGCCGTTCATTATGGTAGCAAACATGAGATTTTTCAGCATCCTGCTACCGTTAGTGTCGCCCAACTCACTGGATGCAAAAACTTCTCCCGCGTTGTTCTCCAGTCATCGCAACAGGTAAAAGCGACTGATTGGGGTTGTACTCTGCAAGTAATTGAGCCAGTCAAGAGCGAATTATCTCACATCGGCATTCGTGCCCATCAGTTCATTTTTACCAATGACTCATCACAGGAAAATACCTTTCCCTGCTGGTTAGTACGAACCAGTGAAACACCTCATAGAATGACATTATTTCTCAAATTACATTCGGCTGGCAAGAACTCTCAAGATTACCATCTGCAAGCTGAAGTCTTCAAAGAAAAATGGGCGACGATGAAAGACAAACCTTTTCCTTGGTATGTACGTTTAGATCCTCTGCGGTTGATTTTGATGGAGTGAACGCAGAAATACACATCGGAATCCCAATTCCAAGATAAGTGCTATCTTAAGCTTTGAAATAGATAAATTTTCCTAGAAAATTTCTGACCCTTAAGAATAACGTATAAAGTATGCTGAAAACTTAAAATTTTGATGAGTTATTTGTCTGATAAAACAGTAAAAATAGCAAATTTACAAGTTAAAGTTACTGAAAAATAAATTTAGGTAGGTAGAAAGTTATGGCAAATATTAATGGCACTAACGGTAATGATACCCTCAATGGGACAACCGGTGATGACCTGATTAATGGTTTAGCAGGTAATGATAAACTATATGCTAACGGAGGAAACGACACCCTCAACGGTGACACTGGTGACGATTACTTGAGTACTACTAATGATTCATCAGGCGCTAACCTGGTTTTTGGGGGTGATGGTAATGATACTCTCTTTGCCTTTGGCTTTAATGTTAATAGTACCTTCGACGGTGGCAAGGGAAATGACACCTTCTATAATGATGAGTTGGGTAAGGTAACTAATACTATTAATAACTTGACGATTGGTGGCGGCGGCAAGGATAAATTTGTTTGCACTATCGCCGAGTACAGTTATGATACCATTGCCATCACTGATTTCAGTGGCATTGGTAAAGGTTTAAACCCATCAGCGACGGTAATTGCCGAATTAGATACCTTGCAATTTACAGGATCTGAGCTATTAACTGCGAGAAATTTACAATTAACTCAAAATGGTAACGACTTAGAAATCAGCTTTCAAGGTGTGTCTGGTGACAAATCTGTGGTTCTGCAAAACTTTGCCGTGGAAAACCTAGACAATTTAGCTCAGGACGGTAATATCATATTTGATGGACAAACTAGCATTACGGACAGCTTTGATGTCTTCAATGCCAGCTCCACCCAAAACACTATCTTCAATAAAAATACAGTCACTTTTCTTAACGACCTCTCCAATAACGTTGATGGCTTTGACAACTCAGATGATGTCATAAATGGTCAGGAGGGCGATGATATCATTAATGGCTTGAGTGGTAACGATCTTTTGAGAGGTGGTACGGGGAATGACTTGCTTATTGGTGGTGCAGGAAATGATACCCTTTTTTGTGATACAGGCAATGACACCGTCAACGGTGGTGCAGGTGATGATGTTTTGAATGTTAACGTCTATTCAAAAGGCGATCACCTGTTGTCTGGGGGTGATGGGAATGATTCTCTATTTGCCTCTAACGACTACATCGTCGATAATACCCCACAGAATAATACTCTCAACGGTGGCAATGGGGATGACACCTTCTATATTAATTTTGGTGATACTAATGGTTCTGGTAGTGATATCTTGACGACTGGTGGCAGCGGCAAGGATAAATTTGTTTTCCAGTTGACTGGATGGTTGTATCAAGGTAGCAATAGTAGTGTTACTATTACCGATTTTGTTGGCATTGGTAAAGGCTCAAACCCATCAGCAGCGGTGATTGCCGAATTGGATACCTTGCAATTTATAGGAGATGGGTTAGCTGCGAGAAATATGCTGTTAACTCAAAATGGTAACAATACAGAAATCAGCTTTGAAGGGTTGTTTGGTAACAAAATGGTCTTGCGAAACTTTGCCCTAGAAAACCTAGAGAATTTAGCCCAGATCGGCAATATTCTATTTGATGGGCAAACTAGCATTACGGACAGCTTTGATGTTTTCAATGCCAACTCCACCCAAAGCAGCATCTTCAATAAAAACACAGTTACTTTCCTTAACGACCTCGATAACAATGTCAACGGCTTTGACAATTCAGATGATGTAATTAATGGTCAGGCGGGTGATGATATCATTGACGGTAAGAGTGGCAACGACTTGCTGCGAGGTTATGCAGGCAATGATACTCTCATTGGTGGTACTGGTGACGATGTTCTATTGGATAATTTTAATTCCGATTTAACAGGCAATAATTGGCTCTCTGGGGACGATGGCAATGATATTCTCTCTACCGCTAGCCCAACTAGCTACATATTATATGGCTATGTGTCTGGCAATAACACCCTTAACGGTGGTGCTGGTAGCGATACGTTGCTTGCTAACATTTCAAAAGGCAATAATTTACTCTCTGGGGAGGATGGCAACGATTATCTCTCTGCCTCTGGCTACTACGCCTATCAAGAGGGATTCCTTAAAGTTTATGGCAATAATACCCTCAAGGGTGGCGCTGGTAACGATTCTTTGATTGTTGATTATTCAGAAGGCGATAACCTACTGTGTGGAGGTGATGGCAATGATATGCTCTCTGCCTCTAGCACATCATTAGACTACTTCGGCACATATATTACCTCTTCTGGCAATAACACCCTTAACGGTGGCGCTGGTAACGATAACTTGAGTGCTTACTTTTCAACAGGTAATAATCTATTCAATGGGGATGATGGCGATGATTCTATTTCCATCTCTGGCTCCGTCAATGATTTAGGCTACTATTTTGCTGCCTCAGGCAATAACACTCTCAATGGTGGCGCTGGTGACGATACCTTACTTGCTGAGGAGTCAACAGGCGATAACTTACTCTGTGGGGGCAATGGCAATGATATTCTCTCAGCCACCGTCGATGATTACGGCTACTATTTTGATTCTGGTGCCTCAGGCAATAACACCCTCAATGGTGGCGCTGGTGACGATACCTTACTTGCTGACAAGTCAACAGGCGATAACTTACTCTGTGGGGGCAATGGCAATGATATTCTCTCAGCTAATAGCGCATTAGGCAATAACGCTTTTTATGGTGGCAATGGTAATGACATCCTCACAAGTGGGAAGGGTAATGATACCCTTTATGGAGGAGATGGTAATGATGTCTTTATTTTCAACAGTTACAATGAGGGACTTGATATTCTTTATGACTTCAACGCTACGAATGAAGTGATTCAGGTCTCGGTTGCTGGTTTTGGTGGCGGATTATCAACTTCTTCACTTAAGACAAGTCAGTTTACAATCGGAACATCTGCAACAACAAGCAATCAACGATTTATCTATGACAACAGCACAGGTGCATTGTATTTTGACCTTGATGGCAGTGCGTCTGGGTTTAATCAGGTAAAGTTTGCACAACTATCAGATGGATTGTTACTAACCGAAAACAATTTTGTGGTTGTTTAATCTTTATTAGCGCATTAGTTCTCTGACATTACTAGGCAGCACGGAATGGTAGCTGCTATTCTAGGCATCTTCCATGCGATTGTTCCATACAATTTAGGGGTACAGGAGCGCCAAGGGCAAACATTTCGCTTTACTTCATGGGAGCATCCCAGTTTGGCGAAAAAATCAAATAGCTCTACACAGCTTTTTAGGTGATTTCCGCCAAGGAAAATACCTGTGTTGGCGAGTTTCGACTTCGCTCAACTCTCGATCTATTCAGTTGGTTGAGCGAAGTCGAAACCAACGGCATCGGTATATTTATTCTTGTAAATCACCTTACTTTCCGAATTTGGGTACTTCAACACGATATTTGGGTACTTCAACACGATATTTGGGTACTCC